>CAZOCP010000048.1:0-1803 GCA_964578345.1 Candidatus Woesearchaeota archaeon | reverse complement strand
TGTGATTTTCCTGAACAGAGAATTTCTATCTGAAATTCTCTTGTGTTCAAGGAACCACCACACCTTGAAAGGTGTGGTTTTCGTCAAGTTCCTTGACATAATAAAGTATTATTTAAAAAGGCTATTCTCTTTATTAATATATGAAAGGGATGAAAATACTGTTTTTAGCTGTTATAGTTAGTTTTGTAGTTGCTGCTCTTTGGAACTCCCTTAGTATAATAAAAACTTCTGTACATGGTGCTCTTGACCCTTCTCTTGGTAGATTATTGGATTGGAATATTACAACAGGATTTATTCTTATTGTGGGAATTGTTATGTTAATATCTACTATTCTACAGAAATATTTGACAGACCAAAAGGCTCTGAAGGAGATTAAAGAAGAGCAGAAAAAACTGCAGGAATTAATGAAACAACATGAAAATCAGCCTGAAAAGAAGATGGAGTTTGTACAAAAATCTACTCAACTTGCTCTTCAGGCAATGCCTCTTGCGATGAGACCTATACTTTATACAGCTATTCCCTTCATTTTGCTGTTTAGGTGGTTTGGAGATTATTTTCTAGTGCATCCTACTAAGATATTAGGGATGTCTTGGTTTTTAGTTTATATTATTTTAAGCGTGATATTCTCTAGTGTTTACAGAAAGGCATTAAAAGTGCATTAATGTTATTTAGAGGTATGCACTTTGACTCTCCTTCGTTTCGTTCGGAGAGTTTAACAGCGATTAAGAGAATATACTCATAGCTAAAAGAGATTATAGAATAACGCCTATATTTTAAATACGTTTTACACGAAAAGAAAAAACTATTAAGAGGGCACCAGTCAAAGTCAGAAAGATTGAAAGTGCCTGCTCCTTAAGAGAAGGCCCGAGAAAATTAACAGCTAAAATGATACTTGATATCCCTCCTAATAAAATAAGAATAAATCCTGTTAAAGAACTCCTATTTTTTTTGTTTTGCATTTTTTACTTGGCGTATTTCTTTAGTTCATCGCCATGCAAACGAATTAGCCTTTCATCTGACAATTTTATATACCCTACATCAAATCTCTGAATATCGAAATTCTTTTCCAAAATGTCTTTAAATATTTTTAAAGCAAATTTGATGCCTTCTTCAATTGAAATATCTTCTCTAAAGTCTTTTCTTAACATTTCTTTTATTTTTTCGTCGTTTTCCCCTATTGCATTTGCCTTGAAAGAGTAGAAATTTCCCGTGACATCTGTTGTGTAAAGATGCGCAGCTCCTTTGGCAACTCCTCCAAGCAAAAGCACTACCCCAAATGGGCGAGCTCCCCCATATTGAGTAAACATCTGCTTCCTGTCAGCAATCATCCTAATAACTGATATTGGGTCTATTGGAGAGCCATATGTAATTCTATTTTGCTGGGCTAGCAACTGGGCTTGATCTATTAAAATTCGCGCATCTGATAAAATTCCTGCCGCTGTTCCAACGATATGCTCATCTATCTCGAATATTTTGTTCATTGATTCTGAAGCAATAAGTTTGTCGCGCATTCTTCTATCAGAGAGTATTAAAATTCCATCCTTGCAAACCATTCCTATGCTTGCACTGCCTAGTTTTACTGTTTTCTCTGCATATTCCACTTGAAGCAAATGCCCGTCTGGAGAAAACATTGTGGCTGCTCTATCATAGCCCATTGCCTGATGCTGCATTTCTGTTGGTATGTCCATAGAAGTTCCTCTATATTTTTTTAGAGAGATGTATATTTAAGCTTTACTACAGTAAGTTTAATGTAGAAGCAACTGACATATGTCAGTAGCTAACCGAAAAATAGTTCGCTTGTGA
>CAZOCP010000047.1:0-2353 GCA_964578345.1 Candidatus Woesearchaeota archaeon | reverse complement strand
CTCTACAGCAGAGCTTATCTTATTTGTCGAATGAATATTATTTCTGGATAAGACATAAGAAATAAGAAATAGAAAAAAATATAAAGGAAGAATATCTATAATTATATGTACGTCAAAGGAATATTTTTTAAAGAACTGATAAGAAGAGGCTATACTTACAGAGGTAGGACTAAAGTATGGGATATATCATCATCAAAATTATGGTATCTAACTCCGGAATTAGCTAAAGGTTATCTGAACTTAAAAAATTATCCTCCTTTCAGGCAAAGAGTTATTGACGATGAAATAGAATTAATAAGAAAAAATGCACAAAGCATATTAAAAAAATTTAATAGTAAAAAGTTTAATCTTATTGATCTTGGATGCGGAGATGGGGCAAAAGCAGCAGCGTTCATCCGCCAGGCGCCAAAAAATGTAAATCTGCGCTATTGTCCTGTTGACATAAGCCCATATTTACTTAAGATGGCTGCTGGAAAAATAAAATCTTTGAAGTTTCAGCAGGTTGAAAACATAAAGCCTACTCTAGTAGATTTTACAAAAAAAGACCATACATTTAGTATGCTTCGCAGTACAGAATATCAAAAAAATCTAGTTCTTCTTCTCGGAGAGACGATTTCGCATTATGAAATCCACGAGCTTATTTTTAAATTGAGCAGAGACTTACTTCCAGGAGAAGTCATTCTTATAGGAAATGGAATAAGAACTGGAAAAAGATTCGAACATCTTGAAAAGTATAGAAGCAGCTTATTCAATGAATGGTTCATAAACATAATGAGAGCTATAGGATTTTCAGATTCAGAAGTAGGAGTAAACGTTAGATTTACAAATGAAAGATTAGAGGGATTTTACCATATTTTAGTTGATAAAACAATACAATACGGTAATAAGAGGATAAATTTTCATAAAGGAGATGAGATAGTTGTTGGAGCCCAGAATAAATTCTTCGAAAAAGAGCTAAAAAAATGCTGTAAAATGTATTTTTCAGAAGTTAAACTTTATAAGAATCCACAAAGAGAATATTGTTTAGTTGTCTGCAGAAGATAGAAAGCTGCTACTTTTGAATATAGCTTTAGAGAACAATATTATTTAAATAGTGTTTTTTACCAAGATAATTGTATTATGGCGCGATCTGTTTCTCGCATAAAATTGGCAGGCTATGAGATTTCATTTGCAGAGAGGTCTTTGCCTGAATATTCAAGAACATTTGCATTCACTATACCGAAATTGCCTGAAGATTTAAGAAGGGACATGGCAGTTGGATATGGTATTTGCCGCGCAATTGATTCTATAGAAGACAGCACTTTAGAGAGAAGCCAACAGCCATTATATGTAGAAGCTTTTCTCGCTTTGCTGAAAAATTCTTGTAAGGAAGAAAAAGGTCTTGTTCAATTGCTACAAAAAGTTCCAGTCACTTCAAAAGGCGAGAGGTTTCTAATGAAAAACCTTCATAGCCTAGTAAAAGATTTTCTGAATCTGCCTCCACAAATTCAAAGCGAAATATCAAAATGCGCAGTAACCATGGGCCACGGATTAATAGATGAAAAGATTCATGAAATTAATTCTATAGAAGATCAGAATTTATACTGCCATTTTGCAGCAGGAATAGTGGGCTATATGATAACAGATCTATTCAGGGAAAGAGGATATATTACAAAGGAAAATTCTTTGCGTATGATGCCTCTAGCGCATGATTTCGGTCTTGCTCTACAAAAAGTTAATATTATAAAAGATATAAATGAGGACTATCCCCTAAAAAGATATTTCTGGCCTTCCCAGCTTTTAGAATCCTATGATCTTAAATATTCTGATCTTTTCGGCAAAAAAACAGAAAAAGGAAAACGCGCGCGCGGATTAGTAGAAGCGCTTTTAGCTGATGCGCGCGCATATATAATAAGAAGCACCCAATATATCAATTCTCTGCCTTCAGAACCGCCGGGGCTGAAGCATTTTTGCATGGACAATCTGCTATTTGCAGCAGCAACAACTAGGGTTATCCAAAAATCAGCTGAAGAAAACAATTTTTTCATCCTTCCTGATAGAGGTGTTAAAATAACAAGAGAGGAAGTTTTCGCAATTGATAATAATGTAAAAAACATGGTTAATAAGCACGCAAACGGCTTAGAATTAAATCAATTCATACACTACTTATTTTCAAACGAAGCTAAAAAGGTTTGATAAATAAATATTATATACAAAAAAGAATTTAATTTATAAATTAAATTCTTTTTTAGCCATCTCGCACGCTTTATTTTGAGGTATTCCTTTATACATTTGAAGGAAATTAGAATAATGCACTTGTCCAAAAACTTTTTCAAGCGTCCTTCTTGTTTTGGTAGCTATTTCTTCAAGCATA
>CAZOCP010000046.1:0-2712 GCA_964578345.1 Candidatus Woesearchaeota archaeon | reverse complement strand
TATTTCGACTTTACTAAATTATTTTAGATGGTGACATATGTCACCTGCGTGCACATACTTTTACCAAGCAGAAATACTTAAATATTCACAAAAGTTTAGATTCGTATGAGCTATAATTATGATGTTAACGTTTCCGTGTATACTGGTTTCTTTAGGAAAAGAAGAGTAGGCCATCTTCTTTTCAAAGATGTTCATTTTAGAAACCCTATTCATAAAGGAGATTGGATCGTAATAGATACAGAGTCTTATACTAGTAGAATAGGAGAACCTAAGGTTGGGATAAGAGTAGGAACTGCAATAGGTATAGAACACAAAGGCGGGATAGGAGAGAATGTAATTGACTCTTCTACATTATATGTCGAGTATAAACACCGGTCTGAATTTGGAGCAACCCTTCATCTTTATGATTTAGGTAGACTTGAAGAAATACTTAAGCAAGTTAAAAGAACGGTTTCAAGTCAAACTGCCTAACTAATTATTATCCTATGGAAAGGAATAATCTTGATAAAGCCTTTTTCTCTAGCTTCAAAAATTAATTTCCAGCATTCTTGTTTAGTTATCCATAAACTATCGCAGACAAATTGAAATAATGATAGAAAAGATATAGTATTGTTATTTTAGCTCAAGTTCTCTTTTTATTTCTCTTAATAATGGATGAAAACACGCATGAGCGATAGAAATAGCATCTTCGGCTTCAGCTTTAGCAGGATATAACCATAATAATTAATATTATGCCGTAATTTTCGCAAGGTGTTAATAAGCAATAACCATCATAATAATCATAATAGTTTATAGAATTCATTTTTTCAACATCCTGTTCATTTCCGCCAGCATTTACAGTGGTGTAATAATCTGTAAATTTTTTATCTTATCCTTCATTCTCTCGAAATCTCTTAATTCCATAAATTGAGTATGAAACTAACGTATAATAAATTTTCTAGTCCTTAGAAATATTGATAGTCTATAACGAAACTTCCAATATCTTTAAATATCTCTCAATCTTATAGAAAATATGAAAAGAATGACACGATACGATTATGACGAGAATTTAGACATTTTACATATTTATACATCCGAAATTGATAATGGAATTAAAGGCGGATTAAGTTATGGCAACTTTAATATTGATATAGGAACAGATAATAAAATAGTAGGTATTGAATTAGAAGGTGCTAGCTCGTTATTAAATATGTTTCCTGAAACATTATCAAGTTTAGATAATGTAGCTTTAATTGTGAGAAAAACAGGAAACATATTATTTATTGGTTTTACAGTCATAAAAGGAGAACAGAAATCAACAATACAAATGAATGTTCCAACAAAAAAAGCGCAAGTTGCTGTTACTAATTGAAAGATAAACCATAATTTCTCTTAACTGCTCTTTCTAAATTTCTGTAAATTCTTATTGCTTGGAATATTTTTGGCGGAGTCTCATCAAGGATATAACCAACTTTTACAAATACATTCGTGCTTTCTTCATAACAAATAGTATAAAGATAGTTTGGTTTACCTTTTCTTTTGAATCCTCTTTTGATTTGATGTTTTCTCTCAAAGATTTGTTTTAATTCTTCTAATGAAATCCCGTGTCTTGGCTCTTTTCCAAAAGTTCTAACAAATTTATCTCTAAAGTAGTGCTTATGAATCTGAAAATCCTCAATTTTTTTCTCTGATAAGATTTTCTTTATCTTTTTTACATCATCAGTAGTTAAAGGAATGTTCTCACCTTCATTTTCCATACATTGTATTAACCCCTCCTCATTATAAACATTAGCTCTTTGTGTTGTATGAATCTGTTCTCATTTGACTACAAAACAAATTGCTATTATAAGCAACTTGTATTATTCTTGTAGTCCCATCAAAAAAGACATTAAGGGATTACGCCCGGACCAGGATTTGAACCTGGGAATCCGTGAGGAAACGGGATCTTTGCTACTCTGCTTTTACAGACATATTCAGTTTTCTAACTCAAGAGTTCCTTCTTCTAAAAGAAACTGTAGTAGCAATCCCGCGCAGTAACCGCTGTGCCATCCGGGCTAAATAACAAAAAAGAAAAGAGTTTATAAGTGTTATGTCGGGGACCGACTAAAACCTAGGACAAAAGTCCTCGAGGTTTAAGGCGAGGCGGCGCATCGTTTCACCAAGAACTTTTAGTTCTTGGGTGCGCTCAGGAATCTTCGATTCCTGACGTTTTGATATTCAAAAATGCAGATTTCAAATTCTAAACAAAAGAAAAAATAAGATAAAATAGTAAAGCTAGTTCAATAATAAAACAAATTGTGAAAATTATAATAGAATCTAGAGAATTTATATTTTATTGTTCCAGATAAAAAGGGCCAAAATATTTAGTATTAGAAATATAATATTGGTTGCAAGTAATCCAAAATGTCTATGTTTAATAGAGAAGCTGATCCAGAATAGGTTTCCTATACTAAATAAATAAAATCCTTCGATCATTTTTAAAGTATTTAGAACAGCTCCTACAAGGCTGAAAATAGTAGCAGTCCATTCTATAACATGATGCTTTAAACTTTTCTCAATTATATATTTCATCTTTTCTCAGCCTTTTTCTCAGCTCGTTTTATCATTTCTTTCTTTAAACCTATAAAAACTCCTCCTTTCTTGCTTCCAACATAACTAGCCTCGCCTGGTTTTATTATATCATTCAATTCATCAAGCTCGATATCCAGATGAGTAACTGTTGCTCCTGACTTG
>CAZOCP010000045.1:0-2787 GCA_964578345.1 Candidatus Woesearchaeota archaeon | reverse complement strand
TCATCTTTTTATAGGCTTTGAGAGATATGTGGGTTTATAAGGTTTTTGATGTTCTTTACATTCGAGTATCACACTCTCGACTCTATCTTTTCCTTTAAATTTTTAATGAAAGACTCTGGCTTTATGCCAAATTCTGGTTTTTTCCCGCGCGCTCTGACCGAAAGAGTCTTTTTATCCTCTTCTTTATCTCCTATAACTATAATATAAGGTATTTTTTGCATTTCAGCATCGCGAATTTTTTCATTTATTGTTGTTGAGCGGAAGTCAGAGTCTATTCTTAGAGCAGGTATTTCTTTTTTAAGAGAATCAAGAGTTTTTTCTGCTGATTTTGTATTTCTATCTGTAAAATTTATTATTCTAACTTGGATGGAGGAGAGCCAGAGCGGGAGATTTCCGGATGTGTGCTCTAAAAGTATTCCGATGAATCTTTCTAAAGAGCCAAAAACCACCCTATGCAAAACAACAGGAGTATAGGCTTTATTGTCCTTGCCGATATATTCTAATTCGAATCTTTTAGGAAGATTAAAATCAAGTTGCAAAGTAGAGCACTGCCATTCTCTTCCTAAAGAATCCTTAATAACAACATCTAAACTAGGCCCATAAAACTTAGCCTCTCCTGGTACAGTTTCGAACTTTAATTTTAATTTCTTCAATCCAGAAGCCAATGCTTTTTCCGCATTTTCCCATAATCCGTTATCACCTAAATATTTATCTTTCTTTTCTTGACTTCTGACACTTAGGGTAAATTTATATTCAAAATTAAACTTATCCAGTATCTCCTTAAATAATTTAATTACATTTGTTATTTCCTCTTCTAGCTGTTCTTGCGCACAAAACAAGTGGGCATCATCCTGGGTTATTCTAATCACTCTAAATAACCCTGCAAGGGTTCCAGATAACTCCTTTCTATGGACGGCGTCAACCTCAGCCAGCCTTAATGGAAGGTCTTTATAAGACTTAGTTTTAGTTCTATAAATTAACATTGCCCCAGGACAATTCATTGACTTGATTGCAAAATCCCTATCTTCATAATTTGTAATAAACATATTTTCCTTGTATAAATTCCAATGTCCAGAAACTTTCCAAACCTTATTGTCTAAAATTTGAGGAGTTGAAATTTCCTGATAACCTGCTTTTTTATGTATCTCTCTCCACATTTTTAAGAGTTCGTTAAAAATAATCATTCCTTTGGGATGCCAAAATACTGAGCCTGGAGAAGATTCGTTAAAACTAAATAAATCCAGGCGCTGTCCTAGAATTCTGTGGTCATTTTCTTTCAATTTTGAAGTGTCTAATTTTGTTCGTGCTAACTCTCTTATTAATTTTTTATAATCTTCTTCTCCTTCTGATTCCATATGTATAACTTTATGAGTGCCTTCAACATCCTCTGCCTGTTCAGCTTTGAATTCCTTGGAGAGCTCTGATAATGGATGGCCTTTACATTTCAGCTCAAATTCTTTGTAATATCCGAAGGGCGCCCTTATAACGGAAAATCCTTCTTTTTTTAGAGTATGTTCTGCTTCTACCAAATATTCCAAAGCTGTTGTAGGGTCGGCAAGTTTTGATGAAAGATGTGCATATGGATAAAGAACTATTTTTTTTGTTTTGACGTCATCGGCTGTTTTTTTTACTGCTTCTGTAAGTTCTTTAACTGTTTTGTCATTGTCTCCTTGTTCGACTGCAGTTAAAACAACTAAAGTATCTTTTACCTCTTTTTCATTCATATCTGATAATTGCTCTGGATTTTTTATTGCTTTTTTTACAGGCTTAAAGCGAATATAATCGCAATGCAGGGTAATTATACGCATGAAGGTATGAGAATAAATAGGTATTTAAAGATTATTTTTTGCTGAGCTGTCAAGGAACTTGACATAATATTTTAAAAAGCTTCAGGTTGTTAAATAAAACTTCTTGTGGAATATTTGCTTTTAAACCACTATGAAGATTCTTTGAGAGAGGGGGTCGTAAGATTTATATACTTAGTATATATACCATATCTATATTAAATATAGATTAAGTAAAATGGTACAAGCAATGATTGAAATTCCAGAAGAAGCAAATCATATCTTGAATATAGTGAAAGCTAGGTATAACCTAAAGACTAAAAGTGAAGCCATTGCAAAGATAGTTGTTGAATACGGAGGAAATATTTTAGAACCAGAATTAAGACCAGAATATTTGGAAAAACTTCAAAAAATAGAAAAAGAGAAAGGGATTAGCTTCAAAAATATATCTGAATTAAGAAAAATAATAAAGGGTTAAAATGTATAATTATGAGGTGATGCCTAATTTACAAAGAGTTCTTAATAAGTTATTCAAGAAAGATAAATCTCGTTATGAGCAAGTTATAAATAAAATTGAAGAGATTATAAATTCCTCTGATGTTGAGCATTATAGAAATCTGAGATATGACTTAAGCGACAAAAAAAGAGTTCAGATTGGGCATTTTGTCTTAGTATTCTCTTTTATCAAATCAGAAAACAAAATTAAGTTCTTAGATTTTGACCATCACGATGTGGTTTACAAGAAATAAAATACTAAAAATTGATATGGACTGGCGTTTTTATCCAGAAGGTAGTGTGGGTGGTAGGGTGTCGTGGATGGTGGGGCGAAATCTCAATTTGGGCGAAGCCAAGCAACAACTATTAAGCGAATATTTGTACTCTTCATTAGTTGGCAACTCCCTTTAACTTAGCAATGCATCAGTTACCAAAAGTTTATATATTCCTCAAGTAAGTAATTATAAAATGTTATTGAATATAAATTTATCTAGTAGTTGGGGCGGGT
>CAZOCP010000044.1:0-3136 GCA_964578345.1 Candidatus Woesearchaeota archaeon | reverse complement strand
ATAATCAAATTTAAAAGTCCTAGTTTTCTATCATTTTCAAGCCTCTATAGCTCAGTTGGTCAGAGCGACGGTTTTGTAAACCGTAGGCCGAGGGTTCGATTCCCTCTAGAGGCTTTGAATAAAAATAAGTAAGAGTGAACTATATAAATATTAAAAATGAACTAACCTTCATCATCAACATAACTCGCCTTTCCGCCAGACACCAAAGCACTAGCGACCTCCGTCTCAACATTTAATAAAGTCCCCTCATTAAAGGGGCCTATTACATTGCCCGCCATATCAACAAACTGCTCAACTGGCCTATGAAAAATAACCAGTTTATATCTTTCTTGAGTCTGCTCTTTCTTGCCATGAAGAACTTGTAAAAGATATTTATCTCCTTCCTCGAAAGCATTTACAAATTTCTCGAACAAATTCTTCTCAAATTCAAGCATGGTCTCATAATCTCTTTTCATAATTCCCGTTTCTGTCGCAATAAAAGCCAGCTGTAAAAGTTTCTTTTTCCTTCTAGAAATCAGCTCCTT
Source organism: Candidatus Woesearchaeota archaeon (assembly GCA_964578345.1). GTDB lineage: Archaea > Nanobdellota > Nanobdellia > Pacearchaeales > GW2011-AR1 > VGKP01. Next base: position 2,612 of record CAZOCP010000044.1, on the reverse strand, counting down.
GAAAATAGCTATTGAGTTCTCTAGTTGCTTTTTTGATTTAGCAACAGAGTCAAGAAATAGATCTCCTTGTGTAGCTGACTGTTCTCGCTTATCCTGCAGGAAAAGAGAAACCTCATTCAGAAAATTTTTAGGCAACTGCTGAAGCGTCTCGCCGTATTTCTCTTTTCGCAATAATTCATACAAATCATTATAATTCAGCATGTAATAAGGAAGAAATGTGGATTTATAAAAATAATGATAAAAAAAGATATAAGTCACGAAACCCTTCGGGTTTTAACCCCGCACTAAAGTGCGGGGCTTGTTAGTGGTTTTGTGACCGCCGGAGAAATCCTCGCAAACGACCTCAGACTAAAGTCTGAGGATTTCTACGAGCGTTAATATTTATATACAATCAAGCAAATTTATAAACATTCTTAACAATAAAGGGCTATGTTTGAATCTCTTAAAAAAAAGTTCTTTTCTTTTTTTGTAAAAGAAAAAAAACCAAGTAAAAATAAGAAGAAATCTTTAAAGAAAGCTGGGCTCATTAAAGAGAAGAAAATAAAAAAGACAGGGCATGCTAAAAATCTGACAATATATGAACAGAAAGTTGAAAAGGATGTAGAGCAAATTATTTCTGAAACCAGAGATAAATCAGAAAATATAGAAAAACAAGAAGAAAATAATTTTTTTGTAAAATTGGTCAAGAAGTTATCAATTTCCACTCTTTCTCAAACTGAATTTAATGAAATATTCAATGATTTAGAAATAATTCTGCTCGAGCATAATGTAGCTCTAGAAGCAGTAAACAAAATAAAAGAAGAACTTGAGAAAAATCTTGTAAATCAAAAAATAAAAAAAACAGAAGTTGAATCTAGAATAATTCAATCATTAAAAGATTCTATTTTAGAGCTTCTAATAGAACCTCCTTCATTAATAGAGCAAATTAAGAAAAAACAAGAGCTTTTCACTATAATTTTCTTTGGCATTAATGGAACTGGTAAAACAACAACCATAGCAAAAATTGGAGAATATCTAAAGAAAAATAATATTTCATGCGTCTTTGCAGCGGCTGATACCTTCCGTGCTGCTTCGATAGAGCAATTAAAAGTCCATGCAGAACGCCTTTCAATCCCAATAATTTCTCATCAATACAACGCAGATCCTGCAGCAGTGGCTTTCGATGCAAAAAAATATGCACAATCTCACAGTATAAAAGTAGTTTTAATCGATACTGCCGGAAGAATGTATACTAAAGAAAACTTGCTCAAAGAAATGGAAAAAATAGTCAGAATCTCACAACCAGATATTAAATTCTTTGTTGGCGAGGCGATAACAGGAAATGATTTAATAGAGCAGGCGCGCACATTCAACAATGTCATAGGTATTGATGGAATAATTTTAACAAAGGTGGATATAGACGAAAAAGCAGGCGCGCTTCTTTCAGTATCTTATGTAACAAAAAAGCCTATTTATTTTCTCGGTATAGGGCAAGGCTACGATGATCTACAATCCTTTAAAAAGAAAGATGTACTAAAACATCTGGGGCTTGGATAATAAGGAAGCATTATCTCCAAGAGCCGTTTAAAAAGTAAAGGCTCAAGAGAACTATCATGAATACAAAAACTCTCGCCACTCAAAAATGCAGAGCCTGTGAAGGCATAGGAGACAAACTCAAACCAGCACAAGCTAAAAAACTTAAGTCGCAAATCAAGGGATGGAAAATCATTAATAACCATCACCTTATCAAAACCTTTTTATTTTCTAACTTCAAGCGCGCATTGGAATTTGTCAATCGCACTGGAACTATATCAGAAAAAGAAGGCCATCACCCAGATATTCAACTAAGTTGGGGTAAAGTCAAAATAATACTCTACACACATGCACTCAACGGACTAAGTATGAACGATTTTATTCTCGCCGCGAAAATAAATACACTCCGAGCTAAGAAAAAATGATGCTTGGTCACGTCCACATAAAAGTCAACAATCTCAAGCGCAGTGTAGACTTCTATACTTCCATCCTTCCATTCAAAATAACAGAAATTGCCTTCAACTATGCTTTCCTTAGTCTTGGAAAAAGACATCACGACCTCGCTCTTCAAGAACTCCCTGACGCATCACCTCAAAAAGAAGACGCTATAGGTCTTTATCACATTGCCTTTGAAATCTCATCAGAAAAAGAACTTGCACAGTTGGCAAAAAAGCTCCAACAGAAACATATCAATTTTTCCCCTGTAGACCACGGTATATCAAAATCTATTTATTTTGAAGATCCTGACAACAACGGCATCGAAGTCTACGTAGATACTCGTTCCCAGGAAAAGCAACAACTATGGACAGGACAGAATCGCGAGTTGAAATTGCTTTAATGACCATAATAATTAAATACTCTCTCGATTAAGAAAGAGTATGTCAAGAACGCCGTCGCCTGAATATTACAGTCCAAGCCACTGGAAATATATGGCTCATTGTATGGCTGAATCTCTAGAAAAGATCGTACAAGAAGGAGAAATTACACATGCGAGTATCCCAAAAGGTGTATACTATGGTGCAGGAGAATTCTTTAGTATCTTACGTCCGGCTCTGCAAGATAAAAAAATGGACAATCCTCTAGCAAATATTAATGCATAC
>CAZOCP010000043.1:0-3218 GCA_964578345.1 Candidatus Woesearchaeota archaeon | reverse complement strand
ATAATTCCCGGCATTCATATAAATTTAGTCGCTGCTTTACTATTAGCATCTATAAATCATTTGCAAGGAATATCTTCTTTAGCGCTCGCGGTTTTTATAACCTCTATATCAATTACACATATTTTTCTAGATTTCATACCTTCAATTTTGTTAGGTGCGCCAGAAGAAGATACTGCTCTTGCAGTCCTTCCAGGCCATGAAATGCTAAAAGAAGGAAAGGGTTATGAAGCAATTGTTCTATCTGTGTCGGGCGCCTTGTCGGCTCTTCCTATAATTCTAATTGTCTGGCCGATTTTCATTCTTTTCTTACCATCAATATTTCCGATATTTAAAGATGTTATTCCTTTCTCTCTTATCTTTTTGTCGCTCTATTTAATATTTAGAGAAAGAGAATTTATTGTTTCTCTTGTGGTTTTCATACTCGCAAGTTTTCTTGGATTAATTTCATTTAATCTTCCTATACAAGAGCCGCTTTTGCCTATGCTAACTGGATTATTTGGAATATCTTCGCTTTTTATATCTCTTAAAAGCAAAACGATAATTAAACCTCAGAAAATAGCTCCTTTGAAAGAAATATATTTTACAAAGAAAGATTTATTCAAGTCTTTTGTTGCCTCTTTTATTGTTGCTCCTCTTTGTTCGTTTCTTCCCGGAATTGGCTCGAACCACGCCGCCGCCCTAAGTTCAGAAATTATTCCACAAGGAAATAGAGGATTTTTGTTTTTAATAGGGTCTATTAATACAATTATAATGAGTTTAAGTTTTGTCACAATATACGCTATAGGAAAAGCCCGTTCAGGGGCTGCTGCGGCAGTAGAAGAAATATTAAAAGAAATTTCCCTGCAGAATATATATATCCTGCTTATATCTATAGTATTAACTGCCTGCATTTCTTTCTTTATAAGCATTAATCTGGCAAAACTATCTACATTATTTATTAATAGATTAAACTACCAAAAGCTTACTTTTTCCATCATTATCTTTTTATTTTTTATAAACTTTCTTCTGACAAATTGGATAGGTTTAATCGTCCTAATAACTTCCTGCTATATTGGAATTTTCTGCATTCTCTCTAATGTAAGAAGAATTAATTTAATGGGCGCTTTGATAGTACCTGCAGTGGTTTATTATTTAATTAATTAGCACTATTTTTATTGCAACAAGCAAATAAAACTTAACCTTCAGATTTTTTAATAGCTTTGCTTGTATCTGCCGCGCTTTTCAACTTTTTTTAAACTATTTAATATTTGAAAAGAGTAATTTGCTTTCTTTTTATATATTTTTAGTATAATCTCCCAACATTTCGCAGCTATTTTGTAGTGTTTTGCCTCTAAGGATTCTTTCATTACGTGAAGATCGACTGCTTTGTCTTCATAACTTGAGGATTCGAAGCTTAGGCCAAAATCAATGAAATATAGAATTTTGTTTTTACTGAGAATCATATTAGAAGTTGTTAAGTCACCGTGAATAATATTTTGCTCATGAAGATTTGCAATATTTTTACCTATTTCTTTGCATATTTTATTTATATTTTTTATTTTATCAAAGTTATCCGACAGTTTTTCCCCATTTATTAATTCCATATTAATTTGATATTCTCTGAAACTTAGAATTTTTGGAACAGGAATTATATTCTCTAATTTTTTTAGCAATTTAGATTCTTTTTTTGTCCTTTGTCTTCTTAGTTTATCATCTAACTCTTTGATTCTATAGGCTTTTTTTATTCTATCTTTTATCAATATTGCGCCCTTTTTTATGAGAATTGCTTCTGCTCCGCGGGCGATGATATTTTTCATGCTATAATAGAATATGGCTTATTTATAATCTTATTTTTTTTGCGAATTTACGTGCAAATTTCATCATTGTTTTTTGATCTAAGGCAGGGTTCTCGAGTGAAGTTTGAGATTTTACCATTTCTTTTAGAAGTTTGTATTGTTTTATTAGGGCGCGAATTTCTGAGACTGTTATTCCAGAGCCCTTTGCAATGCGGTTCATACGAGAAGTTTGTTTTTCAAGCAGTTCAGGATTTTCTATTTCTGCTTTAGTCATGCTGTTTATTGCATGCTTCCAGTACTTTACTTTTTCCTGCTGCTGAACAAGGGCGTCTTCAGGTATTTTTGCTTTGCCTAAGCCCGGAATCATGCTAAGAATTTTATCCATGCTTCCTAAGGATTCCATAGATTCTAACTGCGTTTGTAAATCGCGCAGAGTAAATTTTCCTTCATCCATCCTTTTTTGAGTTTCTTCTATCTCTTTTTTATTTACGACAGATTGTATTTTTTCCATTAAAGATTTTAGATCACCCATTCCTAATAATCTAGACAAGAATGCTTCGGGATCGAATGTTTCCAGGTCGGCTGATTTTTCTCCAGTTCCTAAGAAAATTATTGGCGCCTTTGATTCTGCACACGCAGTTAGAGCTCCTCCTGCTTTTGCAGTAGAATCCATCTTTGTTATTATTACTCCAGTTATTTCAACTGCTTCTTTAAATTTCTGTGTTTGTTTTTTTGCTGCTTGACCTATATCAGCAGATATTACTAAAAAAGTTTCTGTTGGCTTAGAAATCTTTGATATCTCTTTTATTTCTTTGATTAAATCGTTCGAAAGAGCGTCTCTACCAGCCGTGTCAACCATGACTAAATCATATTTTTTTATTTCAGATTCGAATTTTTTCCATATTTTTTTCGGGTTTTTTTCTTCAGACGCGATGAAACATGGGATTGATAGTTTGCTGCAAAGCTGTTTTAATTGCTCTGAAGCGGCAGGGCGATGCACGTCTAACCCAATTGTACAAACTTTCTGCCCTCGTTTAGTGTAATAAGAAGCAATTTTGGAGATTGAGGTAGTTTTTCCTTGGCCGTATAAACCAAGCATCATCCATGTATTCTTCTTTTCGAGTTTTATCTCCTTTTTTTTACCTAATAAATTCAATAGTTCGTCATGCAATAGCTTAATGATATGCTCTTTTTTTTCAATGCCTTTCACGCGCTCGTCAAAGGCTGCTTGTTTGATTTTTTTGCTTATTTCAAGCACGAGCGAGACATTCACATCGGCCTCAATGAGCGCTCTTTGAAGGTCTTTGACAATTTGATCAACAAGATTTTTGTCAAGAAATACAGCATTCGCTATCTTGTCTGTTGTTTTTTTTAATACTGCAGATAGTTTTTCAAGCATGGAAATTTTAGTATAGAGGGGGTTAATAAAGTTGTGGTTTATGG
>CAZOCP010000042.1:0-3399 GCA_964578345.1 Candidatus Woesearchaeota archaeon | reverse complement strand
GTCACAAGCGAACTATTTTTCGGTTAGCTACTGACATATGTCAGTTGCTTCTACAACAGCTCAGTTTACCGATAGATTTATAAACATTTTATTTTCTGTATTAATAAGAGCCAGTGAGTTGACTTCGCGGTTATGCCGTTCAATCGGCAAGAGCTGAAATGAGTTCTTAATCGTGAGGAAGGTCCGGACATCCTCTTCTTCAGAAGAGAAAAGAGCGACTCCCGGAAACAGGAGCGGTCGTGAGGCCGAGCTCCGCAACAGAAACGACACAGCTATCATCGCGCTATGATCCATGCGGGGAGCTTGCAATAATGGATTTGATGAAACGGGCGACTTCGCTTGATGCAAGAGCCATCGCCGCTCGCATATGTTCAATCACGCAAGTGTTGAACAGACAGGGAACGCAAGTTCTCTGTAGACAGATGTCAGCACGCACGCTTCGCTCAAGAGCGACGTTCGACAGAATCCGGCCTACACTGGCTCTCTTGCTCTTATAGCTTCTGGCTGAAATAATCAATAATCCCATCAACCTCCAAATATACGAAATACCTTTAAACTATTTTTACATACTAATCATATGAAAAGCAAGAATCTTATTGAATTGAACTTAGAACTGCACCAAATTCTTCGTGAAGATTTAAATTGTTATTTAATTTATCCGCACGAGATTAAAAGAGTATTCGAGATGCAGAATTTCTTCAATGGTCTGCAAAAAAAAGACGATATTGAAAACCATATTCAAAAAGTCACAGGAATGCTCTTTGATAGATCTCTGCCTACTGAAATTCTTTTTCGAAATTATATTTCTGCAGCAGCCGCGTGTGTTTTTGTTCAGCCTTTAATAGTAAAGAGTTTAGACGACAAGATAGTAAAAAATTTCGTTGATGTAATAAGGAAATCTCCATATTTCCTAGAAGACCCTCTTTTGCTTTTTCACGATGCAGACTCCGGTTATCTTTTAGAAACAGAATCAATTCGCAGCGAGTTTAATTCTTCAATTATAGATATTGATAAAGATGAAATTATGTTTGCCCAAAAGTTTGATCGCAGCGATAATTTCAAAAGAAAAATGCGTGAAAAACTAATTGAGGTTTCAAATTCGCTTTATCATAATTATTCTGAAATTGGCTATTTTTCTTTTATTGGTTTATACCATGTCTGCTTGCCTATTTTTGGAGTAAGAAATTCACGCCGTGATTATTCAACTTTATATGAGAAGTTAAAAGAAACACATGGCACTTTTCACTTAACCGTTCCAAATTCATTAGTTCAAATATCTCAAAAGACTTTTCTGTTTAAAGAATTAACTTAAAGTCTTAGTAAGAAATCTTTTAAACCCTCATGCCTTGCTTGAATTGAGGGGATATAGCTCAGTGGGAGAGCACACGACTGAAGCTCGTGCCGCGGGGGTTCGATTCCCCCTTTCCCCATAATGGTATGGTCATAACATTTATAAAATAGGATTTATAAGATAATATATAAAAAGAGCAGTTATGATATATAAAAATCAAGCCTCATATAAAAGATATCTGAATAAAAAAATATTTTATTTTGATAGAACAGCAGCGCTTGAATTGTCAATCGGGACAATAGTCGTTGTTGTCTTAGGTATGACTATGCTCATATTAGGACTAATTTTAATAAAAAATATATTCTCTATATCTACCAAAAGTGTTAATATTTTAGATGAAAAGATAACAAGAGAAGTTACAGCATTGTTTACAGATGACCAAGAGGAAGTAGTTGTGCGTTTAGGCCCAGATCATACGGCCAAAATAAAACCGGGCACTGATAGTTTCGGTATAGCCATAGGAGCAAAAACACCTGATGGTTCTCCTACCAATCGAGCCAGACTGCAATATAAACTTGTTTTGGACCAAGGAAGCGACAATAATTGTGTCAAGAAATTAGGACTTTCACAAACACAATCATTATTTATCACCTCTCTTAATAATTTTATACAATTCGATACTTTTCAAGGATCAAATGCCTTCGCGATTGTTCAGTTAGCTATTCCAAAAGCAACTACTTCCTGCTCTCAGAAAGTTCTTGTTGACGTAAAAGATACTACGAAAAATCAAGAAGTCGGTGGAAATTTCTTTATATTTGAGATATTAAAGTAAAGGATAATTATTAAAACAATCATACGATCTTAAACTTATGAATAAATCGCTTTTAGACTACAAGAGATATAAATGGTTTTTTACACAATCTGGAAAATTAGTTATAGGAGGAAAAAACGCAGAGCAAAACGAAGAATTGCTTAATACTTTAAAATCTTCTCAAAAAAATTATATAGTCATGCATACTGCAGAGCCAGGAAGTCCATTTTGTATTATTCTTGATGATATAAAAAATATAACTAAACAAGATAAAGAAGAATGTGCAATTTTTACAGGATGTTTTAGTAGGGCTTGGCGTTCTGGTAAATCAACGGCATTCGTTCATATATTTGAAATGAAGCAGTTGTATAAAGATGTAAGAGAAAAAATAGGAACATGGAAAGTTGTTGGAAACATAGATAAAATAAATGTGCCTCTTAAATTAATTTTAACAAAACAGAAAGGTGTTTTAAGAGCTATTCCTCCATCTTCATTGAAAAAAATAGAAAAACCATTATTAACAATTTTTCCAGGAAAGACTCAGAAAGAAAAAATAGCTACCGCTATAGCTATTTTATTAAATGGAGAAATAAAATTGCAAGAAATAATTTCTTCTTTGCCTTCTGGAGGGGCGCGATTATCAACTAAATGACATCGATTGCATATTTTCAGATAGGAAAATCAGGAATCACTGAGGGAGCTATAGATTCAATTATTCTATCTTTAAAAAATCATAAAATAATTCGCATTTCTTGTTTAAAATCGTCAGGACGAGACCGCGCCAATATTAAGACAATGGCTAAAGAGATAATTGAGCGAATAATCTCAAAAACACAAATTGAATATTCATATAGTATTTTAGGATTTACTATAATTTTATTAAATTATAGAAAGAAAAAGAGTTTTACTAAATAATAAATTTTTAAATCAAATGAGCGCAGAGGAAAACACAATTGTCAGATAATTTTATTGAGGCTATTAGTAGTTGCATGCTGAAATCCTCGGGTTCTTGGATCTTACACATCAACTCTATCAACGTCATCTTCTTTGACGGCCTTTGTTGTCTCGTCTTGCGGGCGGCTTCGTACTTAGATGCTTTCAGTACTTATCCGTTGGTGCGTGGCTGCCCGGCCTGCTTCATAACAACCGGTACACTAGAGGCACCCGAGCACCGTTCCTCTCGTACTAGATGCTCGTTCCACTCAGACAACTGCGCGCCTTGTAGATATCACACAAACTGTCTCGCGTACTTAATCAAAACTTATGTATTTGTTTTGCGTGGACTATACCTTCATCC
>CAZOCP010000041.1:0-3457 GCA_964578345.1 Candidatus Woesearchaeota archaeon | reverse complement strand
CCATTTTCTATATCGGCAAGCATCCTCTTTGCAAGTTCTAAATAAGCGTATAACCCTGGTTCTATTGCTATTCCTCCCCCATCTGGTAAATCATGAGATCCATAATTTTCCAGTCCTTCTTCATTGAGTATTCTTCCATAAAATACATCATAATTTTCTCCATCGATAATATTTGTCAATGCCATAAACTTTTTTGAATAAATAAGTATTTAATTATTATTGTGTTTTAAACTCTGTGTTATGTCAAGGAACAACTCCATACTTTAGTATAGGGGTTGTTCCTTGAACACAAGAGAATTTCAGATAGAAATTCTCTGTTCAGGAAAATCACAGGGATTTTCCTGCATCCAAACTTCAAGAACTTCGTTCTTGAGGCCTCAAAAACTTTCAGTTTTTGAAGACACGAGTGCCTGTCACAAACCACACACTTTAGTGTGTGGTGGCACATCGTGTTTTTGATCCTGAAATAATGTCTTTTCAAACTGTTTATTTTTAATTCCTATATCTTCAAGGATTTGCACAGCTTTTAATCTTAAATCATCCAAACTGGTATTATTAGAAATACAAACATTTGCGAGAGCAAGACAAGATTCAACTTGCTGCCCGCATTCTCCTTCTCCAAAACCTCTATCTCTTGCGTCAATTGCTCTAACACCTTCTATAGTTTTAGGATCGCTATCCTTATTACGCGCAATAATCCATTGCAGGCGATCTTCAATAGGTGCAATAATACCAACTAAAACAAAATTTCTAAATTTAATCAACTCTTCTATCTCTCCAGGATTGCGAATTCCTTCAATGACATAATGCTTATCTGCTTCAATTTTGGCAATTAATCTCTTTGCCCAGTAGCCTTTGCCATGTTTAAGCCTCATTTCATTTCCAAGATTTTGCAAAGAGACGCGCTCTATTGGAGCACCGATTTTTCTCGCCTCTTCTCTTACTTCTTCAGACAATGTCAAGCGTGTAAAGCCATTTGCAACAAGCATTTCTGCCAAAACACTTTTTCCAGAAGCAATCGGCCCTGTAATGCCTATAATCATTAAAAAAACAGAGGACTAAACTTTAAATACATTATCGCATTAAAATTTTTGATCCCGTAGCTCAGCTGGTTCAGAGCACCGCTCTTATATGAGTGCAATTCATTAGAATTGCTCCCCACATAGAAAACTCTAAGTGAGGCGGGGGTCCGGAGTTCAAATCTCCGCGGGATCATTGACCATAAAAATAAAGAAGAGGGGTTTGAATATGAATCAAACAACGAAAAACTTAATAATAGCTCTCTAGGTAAGATTTGATGGGCAATAGTAACCAAGCACCGTATGAATTAGAATTTAGGAAATTTGAGAATCTGACTGCCAAAGGAGACTATAGAAGAGCATACGATCTGTTTTGGGACTCTCCAGGTATTTTGTTTTGGATGACCTCTGTCGATGTTACGTGGAACGTTGTCCAAGCACTAGAAAAAGGATTAGATCTAGACAGGGGGCTATCACTCTATGATTCTGCAAAAGAATTTTCTATAAGTTTAGAGAGAATATCGCAAATAAATGGGTTGGCAGCATTAGTAGAAAAATGTGAATTTGCAGGGGATGATAAAGACGGAACGAATTACTGGCAAAGGTATAACGAATTTCTTGCTCAAGTTAAGTCAGGAAATATAAGAAAAATACCTGAGAACACATTTGTCTATAATTATATACCTCTCGGGGTTTCAGCAAAAGCTTACCATCTTTTAACAGGTGAAGAACAATCAAACTTTGAAAGATTAATTCGAGAAGACATGGATGAAGTAGGAGGTCTCATATTAACTGATGCTTTCATAAAAGCAGCAATTAAGTTTGGTGGAAATAGGTATCTGCCTCCAAACCTGTGGGATTTATAGACTTAAGAGAAGAAAGTATTAAATAGATATGAGCCTATTAAATATCAAAAACACGATGCGCCACCTCGGCTTAAACCTCGAGGACTCTTGTCCTCGATGGCAGTCAAGAATTTCCAATTCTTGATGAGGCGAGGTTTGTGACAGGCGCTCGTGTTTTGGATGCTCAAGATTCAACCTTGGCTTTTAAGCCAAGGTTTTAGTCAAGAATCTTGACATAACCACGTCGCTGCTCAAACTATTACAGTTTAAGTCACCAAGAAAAGACATAAAATGGTCACAGCCCTGCGGGATCATTACGTCCACATCTAAGAAAGATTTATAAACTATGTAGACGTATAGATATCATGGCTTATACTGAAATTAAAGAGCAAAATAGCAAAAAATATTATTATAGAGTTATATCTATAAGAAAGGGCAAAAAAGTTGAGAAAAAAAGAATTTATCTGGGTGTAAACTTAAGTAAAGAAAAACTGACAAAAAAAATAAAAGAAGCTGACAAAGAATTAAGCACATTCAAAGATATCTTAACAAAGGAAGAAATCGCTTTTTTAAATAAATTAAAGAAAGATTTTGCTAAAGAGCCGAAAATGACTTTTGAAAACAGATACGAAGCTTTTTCTGCACTTTTTACATATAATTCAACTGCAATTGAAGGAAACACACTAACCTTGCAAGAAACAGCAAGATTGCTCTTTCAAAATATTGTTCCTGCAGGCAAATCCTTAAGAGAAATAAATGAAACTCTGAACCACAAAAAAGCTTTTGATTATTTCGTAAATTATAAGAGAGATATTACAAAAGAATTTGTCCTTGAATTACATAGGATAGTGACAAATAATACTTTAAGCCCTGAGTTGAACTCTCAAATTGGGAGATTTAGAAATGTTCAGGTTTTTATCACTGGAGTTACATGGCTTCCGCCAAAACCAGGTGATGTCGCAGATAGAATGACTGCTTTATTGACATGGTATTCAAAAAATAAGAGAACATTACATCCATTAATATTAGCGTCATACTTTCATACTGAATTTGAGAAAATACATCCGTTTATTGATGGCAACGGCAGAGTTGGAAGGCTACTAATGAACTTTATCCTACACAAAAATAAATATCCAATGATAAACATTCCAAACACTATTAAGTATAGATATTATGATTCTTTAGAAAAAGCCCAAACCAAAAATAACCTAAGACCTTTTGTAAGATTTATGATAGAAATACTAAAAGACACTAAAATAATGATATAACATTACCTAATTTTGAGTGAATGAAGGAATAAATATTTATCTAGGAAATATAACTAATTGGTTCTATTAACAGCTGGGTCATTGAGTTTTTGTACCACTTAAGGTAACTGGTGGATTTAAAGTTGCAATACGAAGGCGCAAAAGAGGAAGAAAACTAAGAAAAAGAAGAAAGTGAGAATGTAATTTACCCTTTTTATATAAATTAATAAAAGTAAAGGGTAAGATTTAAATATTCATAGAAGCAGAAAAATTAAATTTATATGAATATTCTATGCTTGAAGAAATAGCTACCAAAACAAGAAGGACGCTTGAAAAAGTTTTTGGA
>CAZOCP010000040.1:0-3724 GCA_964578345.1 Candidatus Woesearchaeota archaeon | reverse complement strand
TCTTTATCTTTTAGATATTCTTAATGCTACCATGATAATCAGAAGGATTAATACGACATTAACAATTCCTACAATCCAAAGCAGAGAATTCCCTGCAAAAATCGAGGAAACAGAGCTTTCAGATTTTGCAATATCAGCACTAACTTCTCTCTTTTCAGAGTAGCTTCCTGTTCTAACTTCAATTTCAAATGCCTGCTCTCCTTCAGCATCTTTATTGACTAAGAAAGTAAATATAACCTCTTTGCTTTGGCCTACATCCAGGGCAAGTATTCTTTCAGATATATCATTCAATTCTGCCCAAGAGTCGTAGCCAGAGGCACTTACTAGGAAAGTATTAGTGCTGTTGCCTAAATTTCTGATAGTTGAAGATACAATCATCTCTTTTCCTGCTTCTGCATCAGAATCTAATGATGCAGAAATGCTGGCAAGCTTGCCTTGAGTGCCTTGGAGCTGATTTTGCACTCCCTGTGAGACAGAACATCCAAATACATTCATACTAACTGTGAAACTTTCCTCAGAAGATTCTCTGTAAAGCCCGTTTCTATAGTCATATTCAGAATTCAATTCAAGCAAATAAGTTTTGTCTTTTGCATTTGTAGGAATATCAAAATTAAATATTAATGACTGTTTGTCTCCTTGATCTAGACCTTGCTTTATTTCACTGGCAGTATTTATTTTTAATTCTTCGTTTGTCAAAGTAACTTTTACTTTATCTTGATCTTCATTTCCTATATTAAAAGCATCGGCAGTCAAGCTTACACTGTCGCCGCAGGTCACTTCTGTAGGCCTTAATTTTATATTATCAAAGGTTATAAACTTCTGCTCGTCATCTTCTTTCTCTACTTTTATACTCTCAAAAAATAAGCTTGCCAAATCGCTTGAACGGTCCGCACATACATTGCTCTGCCCAAGATCTTTACTGTATGCTTTAACAGCAAGCTTATAGGTTCCAGAATCAAAATCTGCTGGAACAATAAATTCAAAGTTGGCTGTTTCGTCGTTGTTGTCGTTAATGTCTCCTACTTCTATTTTTTCATCTTCATCATTGATGAAATCAAGATCGCCCACGTTATTTTTTCCTGAACTGTCAAATAATCCAAATTCGATAACAACGTCGTTTATATCGACATCTCCATCATTTTCGACTCTAACTTCAAGATTTATCTTGTCAATTGGCTTCCAAATATCATCATCTTGGCCTTCATTATCCCAATTAATATTATCTATAGAAAGATTTAAGCCTGCAGGTCCGTTATTGCAGAAAGATTTTTCAATAGAGAAAGATGATGCTTGCTGAACTTCTCCTGTCTTAGCAGTGATTGTTACTGTATTGGCCCCGAACTTTAGATTCTGAATATTTAATGGAGTTATATCAACAATTTGTGAACTTCCTGCAATCAATAGGAATTTAGATTGGGACATGGTGACTCCGAAGTCTCCTCCAGAGCTTAAATTAACTTCAAGATCTCTTGTAAAGTCTACATTTCCTGTATTAGTGATATTAAGCCTGCCTACACTAGTTAGGTTTAATTCTCTAATTTTAGTTATGGCAAGTGTTGGGGTTGATCTGACTTCTATTTTTAATTTAAGAAGCTCACGTGACTCTTCGTCATTAATACTATCTTGTATAGAACGTGCAGGAGTATGCTTATTTGATGTAAATCCTGCTTCTACTCTTATTACATCTCCATTTTTATCGATCCTAGGTATGGTTGGGGTTTCTAATGATAAATCGCTTACACCAGCTTTTAAGGAAGTCCATTTTCCAATTGAACTAACATCCGGAAGAAAAAATTTGAAGTTAGTGACATCTGCTATAGCATCATTATTCTTTAAGCCAAAGCTTAATGTGAAAGAATCGCCATGATTAATAACAGAATTATCTCCTGCTACATTTATTACTTCAACTGCTGCATTAGCAAATCCTGCTAGAAGCAGAAATGACAGTAAGCTCAAGATAATTTTTGTAAATCTCATTTTTCGTCGTGATTTTTTATGTTGTAACTTTGAAATTACATTACTATTTAAATGTTTCGGTGCTCTAGTATTTTAGTAATTATATCAATTCTAAGTCTTTGATAAGAGAGTATTTAAATAAATATTTAGTTATTTATACAGGAGTAATATGATAAGGACAAGGGAAAACTTAATTGCTGCGAGAGTCTTTGTTGCGGGAGTAATTATATCAATTGTATTTGGAATCCTTACCGGGATATTCGGCAATGAAAGGACGAATCCTATTATATTAAGTGTTTTAGCTATTTTGGGTTTGATAGTCGGGTTTTTTGTAGCACATAAGGATGTCCAGACATTTCTGCTCGCATCGGTTTCTTTAGTTATTGTCAGTTATATGGGAATTTCGGGCCTCCTTGTCGGAGCCGCAGTCAGTGGAATTTATGTGGGAAAAATAATAGCTTATGTGCTTCAGGCTCTATTGGCTCTATTTGTTCCGGCAACTATTGTAGTAGCAATAAAAACAGTTTTCTCAATTTCTGCTAGTTAGTTTCAATCAGGCTTTAAAGGCGGATAACTAGTTTGGGATTCCTCAGAATAACTTTTTCCTAGCTTTGTTAAACCTGCGTTGAGTTCCTGGCTCAACTTCATAAAACTGCGCAATTTAAGCAAGTTTAAGAATAGGCAAGAATCAAAAAAACCTAAATTGTTCCGCCAACAAAATCAGAGGTCTTTTCTTTTTTAGCAGCAGAGACTTTATGAATTTCAGCAAACTTGGGAGTTGCAAGAATAGTATGCTCTCCAAAGCCTGCAATGGAGCCTTCAATTGCATCAACAGTCTTCTTAATCTTAGCAATGGCTCTCTTTAATTCAATAATATCTTTTGACTTCAATGCCTTAATATCAATAACTGCAATGGTATATCCATCACGCAAAGAATTTAAGATGTCATTAACATCATCAAACTGTCTTAGTATAAATGGCTTGACAAGGACCTTATTCTCTTTAGGCTCGACTGATGTTAAATCAATTTCAACATATTCTTCTCCATCCTCTTTTCCAAACATCTTTTTAAAATTGAAAACCATATTTTCTTAAAATATATTTACTTTATAAACATTGCTGTGATTTAAAATTATCTTTTGTTAAAATTCTGCCTTATTTCTGTTTATCGTAAAGAGCTATTTCGCTTCTTACCGCATTTATCTTCTCGTCAATCCTCTGTTCCTGTTTTTCCAGAGAATTTATGCGCATATTTAATATGTCTTTTTTTTCGTGCAATTCTTTTTTCAAATTGCTTTTATCAGCTGACAGCATGATATCCCCGATTACTCTATAAACTTCACCAGATGTTCTGTTAATCTCATTTAAAGCATTGATAATTTCATTCATATGCGCCTGCATAGACTGTTTTTCTATCAATATATTTTGAAGAGTGTGTTCAAACAACTGCAGCTCTTGAACTTGATCTTCTTTAGATTTATCTTGATGCATATTATACTGCCTTTATCTTTACTATTTGCATTCTAGACTTATAGAATATCTTTGAGCCGCAATGAGGGCATACAAATCTTTTCTCCAGCAATTTACTGCTTATTCCTTTCCCACAATTAAAGCATTTATATTGGGCCATGATTTAAACTATAAAAGAGTATTTTTAAACTTATTGCTATTTTAGACTTGAAAAAGCAACTTCTTAAACATATGAATTGTTGTCTGTTATTTCAGTTTAAGCGAAATTGCTGATAGAAATAAATTGTGATTTATGGAG
>CAZOCP010000039.1:0-3829 GCA_964578345.1 Candidatus Woesearchaeota archaeon | reverse complement strand
TTTTGTTAGATAGTTTTATAAATTGTTTTATTTTTAAAAGGCAATGAAGAAATTGTGGATTTTTGTTATTGTATTTTTAGTTATTCTTTGCGCTGCGATATGGTATATTTATTCTGTTCTTTTTCCTTCTCCATTGTCTGGAAACGGGGTGATTTTAGAAAATCCTGCTGCTGGTTTAAGTATCGATGAGGCTGTGCTCGTTTTTAATGAGAGTTTTGTATTTTATTTATTAGCGAATATTGGAGCTTATCGTCTACATTCTGCACCCTTAAGCAAAGAATTACCATTAATCGAGATTGCTGTTGAAGGTAAAACTTATTCCGCATCTATAGATGGGGAAATTATTTTAATCGGCTTGGGTGAGATTTTAGATGAAGACATTATAATTAAAACGACTAAACGTGAAGCAGTTTTAATGATGAATGACAAATCTTATATATTCAATTCATTTAATTCTGGAAAATCTGAAATTATTCTTGTTGCGAGCAAGACAGAACTAGCTGGCAAGGGATATTTGAGTTTATACCGAGATTTACGTCGGAAGGGTTAAAATTATTCTGTTTTCATGAAAACGAAAGCAATATTGTTACTGTTCAAGATAACATTCCAACAGAAAAATTTATAAGAGAGGTAATATTGTAATATATAGGTTGTAATATTGTATATTTATTAACTATGAAAGATAACTTTGATATATTTTTTAGGAGAAAACCAGCGCTGCTTTTGATTGCGCTGAAGCGTTTATCTAGAGCGAGGTATGGAAGTATTTTAGCGAAAGAAGCGGATTGTACTTATAGCCATACTGTCAAGATACTCCAGAATTTAGAGAAGCTTGGTTTAGTTGTTTTTGAGAGGAAGGGTAGAATTAAGTTAATCAAACTGACAAAGAAAGGGCAGGAGATTGCAGATAGTATAGAGAATATTAAGAGAGTTGTTGGATAAATTAATCTATGCAACTTTATATTGTTAATGCCTTCGGATTAGAAAATTCTATAAACCCCTGCTTCTATAAAAGTACATGTTTCCAAATGTTAATCCAACTCAGATGAAATCTCTAATGAAGCAGATGGGGGTTAAACAAGAAGATGTTTCTGCCGAAAGAGTCATCATAGAAAATATGGAAAAAAGAATTGTGATAGAGCCCGCATATGTGCAAAAGATAACTATGCAGGGCCAGGAAAGCTGGCAGATTAGCGGAGAATCTAGAGAAGAGTTGAGAGTGCAGGAGATAACGGATTCTGATATTGATTTGGTTGTGGAGAAAACAGGGGTTGGTAGAGGCTCTGCCAAAAAAGCTCTTGAGGCAAACAGAGGAGATATTGCTGAAGCAATAGTCAGTTTAATAGATAAGATATAATTTTTATACTACTATAACATGCTATTAAAAGTCTTAAAATTTAATTAAGAAAGATATATATATTCGCCTTTCTTAAGTTATCTGCTTTCAAAGTAATTTATTATATTATGGAGTTGCTAATAAAAGAGAAAATCAGTGCCGACCATCTTTTATATGTAAGCTTAAAGTATACAAAGACTTGTGATGTTATTATTAATCTTCTGCTTCGCTGGAAAGCTATGATTGAGATAGGGATGAATATGCTTGTAGAAAAATCGAAAAAGCAAAAAAAATGGAAGCCTATTCCAAATGCGCAGCGCGCAAAACTCATTCAATTAACGGCTTTATATTCGAATAATACCGATATCAGTGAGGCTTTAGAGCTTTACGAACTTTTTAGGAATATAGAAAGCCTTGACAAGGTTAGAGAAAATGAATTTAGGAAAGGAGTGAATTTGAGAGTAACATACAGAGGAAAGATGGTCAATATCAATTTGGAGAAATTGAAAGAATATTCTCAAATATTGGAAAGGTTTATAAGTGCTTTGAAATAAGTTCAGATGTTCTCACAGCATATTCCGCTGGAAGATACTATGGCAAAACTTATAACTATAACATCTGGAAAAGGAGGAGTTGGAAAAACAACGACAGCTATTAATTTAGGAGCTGCTTTGAACTCTTTTAATAAAGAAGTGATAATATTAGACGCAAATTTAACGACCCCCAATATAGGTCTTCATTTAGGGGCTCCTATAGTTCCTATAAGCCTGAATCATGTGCTTCTTGGAAAGGCTAAAATTTCAGATGCAATATATGAACATTCTTCTGGAACAAAGATTATACCTAGCTCATTATCAGTAAAAGAGCTGCGAAGATTAAATCATGGGAAGTTAAAAGAGGTAGGAAAGAAATTAAGGAAAATGGCTGACTATATAATCTATGATTCTGCTGCAGGCCTGGGGGAGGAAGCTTTGGCTGCAATTGAGTCTGCAGATGAATTAATTATTGTTACAAACCCAGAGATTCCAGCAGTTACAGATGCTCTAAAAACAAGTAAAGTTATAGAGGAGTTAGGCAAAACTATAAGGGGAGTAATTGTTAATAGAGTTAAAAATACCAAGACGGAAATGCCTATTGCAAATGTAAGGGACATGCTTGAACTGCCTATTTTAGGAGTAGTGCCGGAAGACAAAAATGTCCAAGCTTCTTTGGTTCTAAAAGATGCGCTTGTTCATACTTATCCAAAAAGCAAGGCTTCTAAGGCATATCGCAAGATAGCAGCTAAAATTATAGGAAATAATAACTATCAGGAAGAATCTTCTTTCTTTGGGATGTTTTTTAATAGGTGAAGATGGAAGAATTTTAAGTTGTTTTTTTGATGTTAATAGGTTTAGGCAGTCTGCAATTTTGGTTTAAACTCTGGGAAGAAACTCCTAATTTTTTCTATCAAAGAGGTCTCTTTTGGATTTTTATTTGAAGAATTGTATTTATTTACTTTTATTATGCTAGATAAAGATAACTTTTTTTGAGTTGAATGTTGAGAATATCGAACAATGACCTCATAAACCCAATCATCTTCTTTAAGACCTTGTTTTTCATGGACTTCATCAAAAGACTCACATGTTGGAAATAATACATTATTTGCATCCCAATAAACTAATTCTTGTCCAGAATAATCATGCAGAACAAACCAATTTGGAACTTCTACTTTTTCGAGTAATAATTTTTTTAATCCAATATCTCGAAAAATTATATATGCTTTATCCCCAAACATACTGGAAAGTGGAGATCTTTTATACCAAGGAAATCCCAGATTAGGAGCATTTTTTTGATAATCTGCCAAGTTTTCTGCTATACATACATCTGGAGCTCTGAAATTTTTAACTTTTTGAATCAATGTATAATTAGGAGATTCTCTTACTATCTGGCTTAAATTTAACATGCTAAATAAATTTATGAAGTTAAGTTATATAGTTTTCGTTTTCACACTTCTCGCGCTGTCTAATTGAGGGTTGGTAAACAAGGAATAAATCTGCTGATTTTTCTTGAATTCTTCTTGTAATTCAAAATAAGGTCTAGTCTCCACAAAAACCTTGGGAGCATTATTAGTTATAATAGGGGAATGTATTTCTAGAACTTCTTTATTCGCGTTTCTAATTTCTTTTCTAATATAGTTTCCTCCTAAGATAAGAGCAGAGGCCAAAGAACCATAAGCAATGACTCTTATCGCAGACATTATCGGGTCTTTAAATTCTTTATCAAAACCAACAATAGCAAGAGCAACAGTACCAATAACACCACCAACACTAGAAGCGACAATATATGGTGCTAATTTAGGATTGTAAAGATAAGCAGTAGTTGCAATGACTCCACTTACAATACCTATTACTCTTCCAGTTGTTCTTCCAGCTATTCTTTCTAATTTTGAAGTTTCTTCAACCATACTTTTTCTATTAATAATAATTATTTAAATCTTTCTGTCTTGTTACTATT
>CAZOCP010000038.1:0-4155 GCA_964578345.1 Candidatus Woesearchaeota archaeon | reverse complement strand
ATAACAAAATAAAGCAGAAGACAACCTATTTAAAATCTGGTATTTTAATAAATTAATGGTACAAGAGGTTTTAGTTTACTTAAGTCTAATTATTGCAATTGCAACGCTAGTCGCTATTCTTACAAAAGTCATTCGCCAGCCTCCAATCATAGCCTACTTAATTTCAGGAGTACTCGTCGGACCATTAGGGTTAAATCTAATAAATCCATCAAATGGTTCATCTGAAGTTATTTCAATCTTCGCACACATTGGAGTAGCATTCTTATTATTTATCGTCGGTCTAAGCCTCGACTTTCGTGTTCTTAAAGAAGTTGGAGGAGTGGCCTCGTTAGGAGGTTTATTGGAAATAGTTATTACTGGAACCATCGGGGCTCTTATCGCAATAGGTCTTGGTTTCACAAGTACAACCATTCTATACTTAGCAACCGCCTTGGCATTCTCTTCAACAGTTGTCGTAGTAAAAATACTAGCGGACAAAAAAGAACTCGACACTTTGCATGGTAGAATAGCTCTAGGTATTCTAATTGTGGAAGATTTCATAGCCGCTCTTGCCCTTATGGCGGTTCCTATTATAAAAAACGGAGGAAGTGCCCTTAATATTATAGAAAAAATTGGGGCAGTTCTTATCTTAATTGCAGTAATATTCATAATTTCTACCATCTTGTTCAGCCGTCTGTTAAATTATCTTGCAACCAACCAGGAAGTTCTATTCTTATTTGGAATAGCCTGGGCTCTTCTCCTCGCATCTCTATTTGATTCTATGGGATTTTCTCTGGAGATCGGTGCATTGATAGCTGGAATGACTTTGGCATCTACAAAATATACTTACGAATTCGAAGGAAAAATGAAGCCTCTCAGAGACTTTTTTGTCGTGTTATTTTTCATTTTTTTTGGAAGCCAGCTTGGAAAATCCATTTCTATAGATCTAATAAAACAAGCAGTTTTGCTATCTGCGTTTATTATAATAGGCAAGCCCCTAATCGTCATGTCTGTGCTCAGAATTTTCGGTTATAAAAAGAAAACAAACTTTCTAACAGGTTCAAGTCTCGCCCAAATAAGTGAATTCTCGCTTATTCTGATATTATTGGGATTCACTTTAGGACATTTAAGCCAAGAAATAATGAGCCTTGTTGTACTAATTGCAATAATAACAATCGGGATAAGCAGCTACAGTATCTACTACTCTCACACAATTTTCTCAAAAATAGAAAAGTTTCTATTCTTTCTTGAAGGAAAAAAAGACTTAGAAATAGGAAAAAAGAAAAAAGAATGGGACATTGTCTTAATAGGATACCATAGAATGGGATACAAAATTCTTGAGACAATTAAAAAAATGAAAGTGCCCTATATTGTGGTAGACTATAATCCTAAGGTTATTTTAGCATTGAATAAAAAAGGAATCCCATGCATATTTGGAGATGCAAGCGACCGCGACTTTCTTAACCAATTAGAAATTGAAAAATCAAAGGTAATAATATCTACTATTCCAGATGACTCTGCAACCTTTAATATATGGGAAAAGCTGAAAAAATCAAGCTCGCAGGCAGTTTTCATTGCCACTACAGAACAACCCAGAAAAGCCTTGGATTTGTATGATAAAGGAATTGACTATGTAATTATACCTCATCATTTAGGAGGAGTTTATGCTTCATCTATGATAGGAAAATATCAAATAAATAAAAAGAAATATCAGGAAGAAGGAAAGAAGCATGCAAAAGAACTAGGGTATGCCAAGAAAAACTCTGCATTTAACAAAGAGTGAAATTTAAATAATCCTTTTTATTATCCTATTAATGCTAGACATAAAAATTCTAAGGGAAAATCCTTATAAAGTAAAAGAAAATATTAAAAGAAAACATCAGGAAGAAAAATTAAAGATAGTAGATAAGATTCTTGAGAAGGATAAAGAATGGCGTACTCTAAAGGGCAAGACAGATAACCTTCGTGCAGAACGCAATAAAATTTCTAAAGAAATAAGCGAATTTATAAAAGCAAAAAAGAAGCCTGAAAATTTATTAAAAAAGGCGAAAGAAATACCTGAAAAAATAGAAGAAGTAGAAAATAAATCCTCTCTATTGGAAAAAGAGATAAATAATTTATTATTGCAGCTTCCTAATTTTATTTCGAAAGAGACTCCTGAAGGAAAAGACGCTTCTGAAAATAAAGTAATAAAAAAATGGGGCAAAATTCCAAACTTTGATTTCGAATCGAAAACCCATGTTGAACTGGCAGAATCTCTAAATATCGCAGATTTTGAATCATCTGCAAAAGTTTCTGGAAATGGTTTCTACTACATAAAGAAAGATCTTGCCTTGCTTAATCAGGCCCTTATTCATTTTACAATTGACTTTTTGATAAAAAAAGGATATGAATATATAGAAACCCCATTAATGCTCCGCGAGAAAACAATATATTCTTCTATGGATAAAAAATCTATCGAACAGTCTGTATATAAAATAGAAGGAGAGGATCTTAATCTTATAGGAACTGCAGAGCAATCTCTCCTTGCAATGCACACAGAGCAGACAATAGCCGCCTGGGAGTTGCCAAAAAAATATTTCGCTTATACGATGTGCTTTAGAAAAGAAGTAGGAAGTCATGGAATCAATGAGAAAGGCCTCTGGCGAACTCACCAATTCAATAAGATAGAACAGTTCATATTCTGTATGCCTGAAGACTCTGAAAAGTATTACGAAGAGCTTCTTAAAAATTCAGAGGAGATTCTGCGGGCTTTAAAGCTTCCATATAGAATATTAGAGATTTGCACAGGAGACTTGTCTGACTGGAAATATCGTAGTGCTGATCTTGAAGTATATCGCCCAACAGTAAAAAATTATGGAGAGGTAGTTTCGCTATCAAACTGTACAGATTATCAAGCTCGTAAACTTAACATAAAATATATAGATAAAAAAGGAAACAAGGGGGTTTTGCATACACTAAATAATACTGCAATAGCAACTTCCAGGATTATGGTTGCGATTTTAGAAAATTATCAAAAAAAAGATGGTTCAATAAAGATACCAAAATCAATAATTTCATATATGCATGGAAAGACTGAAATCAAGAAAGAATAATAGATTTTATCAAAAAAGATGCGCTGTAGTGCCTTTAACGGCGAGGTTTGTGATAGCACTCGTTTCATCAAGGACTTTCGTCCTTGAATGCCATCGAGAATCGAAAATTCTCGAGGTTTGGACATAATAGAAATAGGTTTTTGTGGAAAGCAAGAATCTATATACGGAAGTTTATCAACTTCTTTGTATATATGATAGTATTCTGAATAGCAATTCATTCTTTTGAGCGCATAATTTATATTATACTCCATATAATTTTGATAGTAATTAATGATAAAGTTACGACAAGGTAGAAAAATTTAAATAAGGGCTATTTTTAGAAAAAGTATGGAAGTCCAAGCAAGCGAATTAGATAAATATTGGCGAATTTCAGGAGTTAATTATCTAGGAGGAATTCATACTGTTGATTTAATGAAAAAATTACTTGATGAAGGAAGGGAGAAAACACAAGATAAATGGGCGGCTCATTATGAAAGAAAAAGGGACCGAGATGAATTTCACACACCAGATTATCCATTATTCTATGGGTTAGTAAAAGCACTTTACGCTGCGCGAGATGATTCGGCACAATCTGCTCAAATTGTAGAAGCACAAAAATTCATCAAAAATACTTCTAGATCTAGGCGGATTATGACTTTAACAAGAATTGCCTATCAGTCTACTGGAGATGATTTGGTTATTCATAATTATGGTACACGAGATAGCTATGAGAGACATGTTGATTTCATAACGTCTAGTGAATGGATTACTGATACAAGTAAGCCCGCATCTTACCAAGCACTTTTAGACACTCAAGACAGTGTTCAAGATATAGACACAGTATTACATTGGTTTAATGGAACAAACACCTATGCATGGAAGATTAATTCAAAGCCGGACAAAGTAATTGAAAGAGTCGGGGGGTTCAACGCGAGTTCCGGCTGGGCTGGCCTGAGCTGCTACAGGAATCTGATGTTCTCGGATCCAACACTAGGGGTACGTTTGCACAAAAAAGTTTAGATTCTTTTAAAGTGAGAGCCAGTATTATAGGTAGATGTCTTCTTTGTTTTCTATACGCTATAAACTTTCTATATAGAAATAG
>CAZOCP010000037.1:0-4341 GCA_964578345.1 Candidatus Woesearchaeota archaeon | reverse complement strand
ATTAGTTAGTTTTCAGTGTTTGCCTTTTGAACCTATGATTGGCGGAGCAAAGTGCTGAGAAAAAGTATAAATACTAAGTGAAGAGGGATAGTGTATGGAAACTATTACACTTGAAAAAATCTACGCGCGGCTACTGCAGCTCGGCAGGGATGTAGAGCAGATGAAAGCGTGGTTGAGAGAGGACTTTCAACTTTCTGATTAAGTAGACTATGAAATAGAGCTGTCTAAAAAAAGGCCAAAGAAAGATTTATATAGATAAGATGTATAATTAATGTATGACAACTGCTCTAGAGGAAAGGGTTAGTGAAGAGGGTATTTTTACCCGATTAGATCCGGCCCCATATGCTTTACTAAGTACAGAGCAACAGACTTTTCTTAATAAGTTAGAGAGATTTGAGGCTCCCTATGTAGAAGAAAAGTTGCTGAAAGATGGCATCTTACAGTCTAAAGAAGAATATCAAAGAGTATTTACTGAATTTAAAAAGTATGTTGCGTTAGCGAAATTCTACCCTGGTCTTCGATTAGCAATGCCAAGCCGAAAAGTTGATGAAGTGTGGCATCAGTTTATTCTTTTTACAAAGCAGTATCAGGAGTTTTGCAATAATTTCTTAGGATCTTATCTTCACCATATCCCAAAAACCTCATTTACTCCAGGCATGCCAGGAAATAAAGAAAATTTTGTACGGCTCTATCAAGAGACTTTTGGAACATTACAGCCGATATGGGAACCACAGCATCATAATACCGGCTGTTGGTCTGAAGATAGTTGTATTAGTTGTGACGGGAAGTAGAGTTAACAGTTCTCTTGTGGTCCAGACAGCTCATCCAATAAATAGCGTGCACCATGCAAATTAACTTCGTCTATTCTCATGTATATTTTCAGATGTTGAATGCGCATAAAAAAGTAGATAGAACATGGGAGGAAGTGGTTAGACTTGGGCGTAGCTTTGAAGAGAGATATAAAAGAGAGATAAAAGAGATAGCGGAAACAATTCCGAAAGTGATTAACCAAAATTGGAAAGAAGATGTGATTGACGTTTATTTTGTTGACTGGTGTGGGCCTAGCTTTTCTAACCCCCTAACCTTAAAAGTAAGGGAGGATCTTTTATTAATATTAGTTATATTGACGCATGAGTTGATACATCATTTTAAATTAGATAAACCGAAAGGTTATGAAAGAGAAAAGCAAATTAATGACTATGTAGAAGAGGTGTTTAAAGATTTGAGAATTGAGGCAAATAGCCAAATAGAAACTATGCGAAGTTTTAGTGCTAAGAGATATCTTAACAGAGAGTAAGAAAATGAATATTATGTTTATTACAAAGTATCCGCCTATCCAAGGAGGAGAAAGTGGGAAAGCGTATTGGCTCATTAAAGCTCTGGGGGAGAGGGGACATAACATTTCCGTTGTTAGTAATTGTATGGAAGTAGAAAATGAGTATCGTGCGCATCTTGACGAAAATGATATAGCACTACTTCAGCCAAGAGGGGTAAAGTTATATAGCAGCTTTCCAGTTGAAAAACCATGGTTCATTCCACAAACAAATCCTTATTGTGAGAAATTAGTTTCATTAGCGTTAGAAGCATCAGAAGAAAGAAATCCTGATTTGGTATACTCATGGTATCTTGTTCCATACTCAGTAGCAGGACATACTCTTTGTAAATCAATAGGAAAGAAGCATCTAATCCAGCATGCAGGAAGTGATATTACAAGATTATTCAATAATCCTTACTTACATACTTTTCTAAGAAGAGTTGTTATCGAGGCGGATGCGGTTCTTACGTCTCGTAAACTTGAAAATTTCTTTAAAGAAATTGGTTGTAGAAAGGTTTTTACTCACCATCCTACCTTCCCAGAGGAATTTAATCCATATGAAAATAAAATTGATTTCAAAGAGGAATTAAGCTTAGACATCAATCTAGATAGAACATTTCTCTTTTTAGGCAAAATGAGCAAAGCAAAAGGAATTGATTATTTAATTGAAGCATTTGCAAAAGTGAGAAGCGAAAAGCATTTAATTATTGCAGGTGGTGGAAATTACATAGGGGCGTGTCAAAAAAGAATTTCTGCATTAGGAACAAACAATATCCACTTTATAGGAATTTTGCCTCCTTGGAAAATACCAAGATTAATAAGAAATGTAAAAGCAGTAGTAATTCCAGAATATAATTTCGGCGTGCCTATTCATAGATCAAGGATACCTTTTGAGGCAGTTCTCTGCGGGAAAACGCCAATTATCAGCAATCAAGTCTTTCATAAGTATAGAAGCATAGCTTCTTATGCTGTATCTGTTGATCCTCCTGATACAACTAAATTTGCTAAGACCTTAGAAGAAGTACTTTCCGATGCCGATATTAATAAAAAAGTTATCGAAGCATATCCAACTCTCCGAAAAGAGATAGGAAGATACGATGACTATGTCACTTATATGGAAAATATTTTACAAGATGCTGCTTCCTGAGGATAAAATTATAATTTTAGCGACTGTAATATCCTCTATTAATGTTACCTCGTGATTCTAAGTTGCTCATGTTTTTATTCCTTTCTCTTCTTTTCTAAGAAAGCTTTGTAGGGAGTTCTAAGCTTTCCATTAGTTAAGCTCATATACGGTTTCTTGTAGTTGTAATGCTCTACTGCTTTTATTATTTCTCTAGAGACTCAGAAACTTCTAGGCGATAACTCATCTACTTGTTATAAATCTAATGTTCCATAATTTCGGATAAATCACAGATTGTTCTTTTTAGGATTTTATCAGCCTTATGTCTTGCCGCAAAAACAACGTCATATAGGCACCTATAAAAGATTGCAGATTGCAAAAAGTCTCTGATATTCTCTTTACTGACAGAAAAATCTCTCCCTAAAAACTCAAATGATTTATCCCCTAGCTCGTTGAGAAAGTTTTTTTTATTTCTTCTTTTCATGTATAAAAAAGCTAAATCATACCAGGGGTTTGCCACAGATATTAATGCAAGATCTATAAAGAACGCTCCTTTTTCTGTTTCAATTATGTTGGGAGATTTTAAATCTCCATGAACCAGACAAAAATGTTCTGGGGCAATATATCTTTCGTTAATAAAATGTTCGCTTCTTTCAAATAAATTTTTATCTATCATCCCTCTCTTCTCTAATTCTGTCGGGATATATTCTAATCTTCTAAGTAATTTGCTTTTTGTAAGGTCTATTCTAGGAAAATATCTTTTAGGTTTAGAGTCATTTATAGTTTTTATATACATTCCAAAAACTCCCCTTATTATTTTATCGATGGATAGAGTTCCAAAAGATTCTAATAATTCCATTTCTATAAAATCTTCTCCGCTCGAAATCAATTTTGGAACATTTAGCAAACCAAAAGAGTTAATGTAAGCATAAGCTAACTCTTCTCTTAATCTGTCAAACTCGGCAGGATATCTTTTTACAACTCTTCTTTCTCCATTTACATTAACAACAAATGTTCGGTTTTGTTCAGTTTTTCCTAAAGGAATGCAATTATGTAATCTTTGATAATCTTCAAATTTCATTTTTTTCCAGATGACTTATATCATTAATAATTAAAACATTCCACTTATTATTTTCAAAATTTAAAATATTAATACAAGCGTGATTTTGTTCTATTGGTTTAAATTCGATAATGTTCCGACCTTGAGCGAAATTTATTATTGCAGTATTTACTCCTTTATGAGCAGATACTAAAATATTTCCCTCTTTTTTCGATAATTCATTTAGAAAAGATTTTATTCTACCCCTAAAATCATATAGGTTCTCTCCATTAGGAGGTCTTATCTCTATTAATGGAGTACCCTTTGCTAATTCTCTTTCTTTTAGTTTGTTAAATTCTTTACGCCAAGTAACCCCATATTTTTCAAAGTCTCCTATATTTCTTTCTCTAATCCCTTTGTCTATTTTTATATTAACGCCTATCTCTTTGTTCATAATTTCTGCAGTTTGTATGGCTCTTTTAATGTTGCTTGAATAAATTTCAGTTATATTAAATACTCTTAATTTTGATGCTAATTTCTTTGCCTGTTCAATTCCTTTACTTGTTAAACTACAATTATCTGTTTGATATTCTATACCGTTTGTTTTTCTTCTTTCTTCCTCACCATGTCTTACAAGAATTATTTTTAACATTTTATTTAATTAATAATTGCTTTTTCAAGAATTAGGGCATCTTGAGGTGCCATCACCTCAAGGTATTAAGATGGCGCTTGTTTAAATAATTTTTGGTTTTCTAATTGTGTTGTAGTATCCGTTTATCATTTCCTCTCGTGATGTTATTCGGCTGCCTCAATAGAAAAGCTTAAATAACTTGCTTTCCTTAAGCTAAATATGGGATTAATTGA
>CAZOCP010000036.1:0-4504 GCA_964578345.1 Candidatus Woesearchaeota archaeon | reverse complement strand
AGTTTGTCGTTCACATTTAGGGAAAGGCCCATATCTTTCACCATAACTAAAATAATCCAGAAATATCTTTTAAAAATTTTTCAGGGTGTGGAGAGTTTGCGACTACAGAAGAAACTAAAACACCCTTATAACCTAAATATATAGACTTTTTTACATCTTCTGGAGTTATTATGCCTGCTCCGCACAATGGAATAATATCTAAATTAGAAAAAAGAGAAACAAATTTTTTTATTTTTCTAGAGTTGCTGGATGTAATTGATTTTCCAGAAGCAATTAATGTGGAATCTTCAAAAGCGATTGCATACGGCTTAAATTTAATCAATGACTGAGTTTCTTTTAAAGTTGAAGTGCATATAATTAACTTCAATCCAAGCTCATTACATCGTTCACCTGTTTTTTTAATCTGCTGAAAACTTATTTTATGCTCTGAATGATTAAGAAGGCTGCCTACTGCTCCTGTTTGCTCTAATTCTTCAGGAATTATATATCCAGTTCCCTTACCTTGCTGGCGGTAGTCTACATGTTGAGCGTAAACAGGCAGAGTAGTAATATTAATTATTTCTTTAATGTCCAAAAAAGGCACAGCTATACTGGCTTTATTGCAGTATATATCAATTGTTCTGACTAATTCCATAGCCGCCTTTCCAAATTTATAATTTTTGAAATTTATTATTATCATACTCCCATTTATAAAGTTATTAAACTTTTAAACATATCGCATGAAAGCGATATGTTTAAAAAAATTTAACATTATTATGTCAAGGAACCACCACACCTTGAAAGGTGTGGTGGTTCCTTAAACATCCAAACCTCGAGAATTTTCGATTCTCGATGGCATTCAAGGACTTTCGTCCTTGATGAAACGAGCGCCCGCAACAAACCACGGCTTAAAAGCCGTGGTGGCGCATCGTTTCACTAAGAACTTTTAGTTCTTAGGTGCGCTCAGGAATCTTCGATTCCTGACGTTTTGATATATGCCCGAGTAGCTCAGTTGGATAGAGCAGCACACTCCTAATGTGCAGGCCGCAGGTTCAATTCCTGCCTTGGGCGTTTTTGATAGCAAACCTATTTAATAGATATGAAAAGAGTAGTTACAATGCATGCATCTGCCTAGGCAAAAATAAGGCATGACAAAAGCTTTTTAATATTGCAAAAAGGTAGACTTAGAAGCGCCGGTAATATAATGGTAGTATCTCTGCCTTCCACGCAGATGGCCTGGGTTCAATTCCCAGCCGGCGCACCTATAAAGAAAATTTAAAAACCAGAGAATAATTATTCAACAATGGAAGAGCAAAAGCATCAAACCACAGAGGAGAATCATAATATTAAGCAGAAGCATCAATATATGCCTGATAAGAATTGGTATGATAGATGGTACAAGCGGCTTTTAATCATACCTATAGTATTTTTTATTATCTCAATTGGATACATAGCTTATTTCTACACTGTCCATGGAGACATTATTTTAAAAGATGCTAGCTTAGCTGGTGGAACAACAATTACACTTACTGAAAAAGTAAATGTTGAAGAATTAGAAAATGCATTAAAAACAGAATTTCCTGACGTTTATGTTAGGAAAATCACTGACGTTAGAACAGGGCAATTAATTGCAGTAATTATCGACTCCGCGGCCGAACAGCAGAAGCTGAAATCGGGCATTGAGAGTTTTCTAGAACACCCCTTGACACAAGACAATGCAACAATAGAATTTACTGGTCCAACACTCAGCAGTAATTTTTATCGGCAATTATTAATTGCACTAGTATTTTCATTTGTTTTAATATCAATTGTTATTTTCACTTTATTTAGAACAGCAATTCCAAGCTTAGCTGTTATCTTTGCTGTCTTGGCTGATATCGTCATGCCTCTAGCACTAATTGACTTTTTAGAAATAAAAGTCTCTGCCGCAGGCATTGCCGCATTTTTAATGCTTATCGGATATTCCGTCGACACCGACATCTTGCTTACAACAAGAGTTTTAAAAAAGCGCGAGGGAACAGTTAATCAGAGAATTTACGGCGCCTTTAAAACAGGAATGTTTATGACAATCACAGCGTTAATTGCAGTATTGCCGGCCTTCTTCATCGTCACGGGGCTTCCAGATTCATTTAGACAGATATTTTTTATTTTAACATTAGGCCTTTGTGCAGATATTATGAATACCTGGCTCACCAATGCCAGCTTAATTAAATGGTACGCCGACGTCAAGAAAATAGGGTAAATGGTAAAGATAGGAATCAGAGTTTGGATATTGATAATATTTTTAGCATTGGCTTTATTGGCAATTTCACCTAGTTTTGATAAAGGAGTAGTTATAAAAAGCGTAGGTAAAAATTCTACTGCTTTTAATGAAGGGCTTCGGCAGACCATGATTATAAAATCTATCAATGGAGAAAAAGTTGAGACTCTTGCAGACTATACAAATGCAATAGAAAAACATTTGCCAAAATCAAACAACAGTGTAAAGTTTAGTATACTGACCGATGCAGGCGAATTTGTTTTTTTAAGCGGCAGAGCGCCCGAAATAACTGTTGCTGAACTGCCTCGTTCAAATATAAAGCTGGGATTGGATTTAAACGGAGGGGCTCGCGCATTAGTTAAGACTGTAAATGTTTCCCTATCTGCTTCTGAGGTCAGCGATTTAGTAGCAGTAATGAGTGAGAGATTTAATGTATATGGAATCAGTGATACTATTGTTCGCCCAGTTAAAGATTTAGAAGGCAATAATTTTGTGCTAATTGAAATTTCTGGAGCAACTCCCGATGATTTAGAAGCATTAGTTGCAAAGCAAGGAAAATTTGAAGCAAAAATTGGGAACCTGACTGTATTTAAGGGAGGAAATGATGATATTAGCAGTGTATGTAGAAATGATGCTACTTGTGCAGCAATTACCCAATGCGATGTTCCTCAACAAGGAGGATACTTCTGCAATTTCCGTTTTACTCTTTATTTGCATCCTAGTGCTGCAGAACGGCACGCGCTATTAACAAAAAATTTAAGTATCGACGAGACTGGTCAGTACTTATCTGAAAAGCTTAATCTATTTATCGATGACAGCGAGGTTGATTCTTTGTTAATTAGTAAAGACCTTCGCGGACAAGCTACAACACAAATCTCTATTGAAGGTTCTGGAACAGGAACTACATATGAGGTAGCATATAGCACAACTCAAGAATCAATGAGAAGACTGCAAACAGTTCTTATCACAGGAAGTCTGCCTTACCAGTTGGAAATTATCAAGCTTGATACAATCTCTCCCCTGCTCGGCAGAGAATTTACTAAAAGTTTAATTAATCTTGCAATTGTGGTATTTATCTGCGTGTCTATTGTTTTATTTATTAAATATAGAAAAATTAAAGTTACTCTTTCAGTTATTCTCACTATGATTTCTGAAGTTATTCTAACTTTAGGTTTTGCAGCATTAGTTAAATGGAATTTAGATGCTCCTAGTATTGCAGGAATTATTGCGGGTCTAGGCACAGGAGTAAATGATCAAATTGTTATTATTGATGAATCTGTATCGAATAGGCATGAAAGCATAAAAGAGAGAATTAAAAGAGCACTATTTATTATCTTCGGAGCTTTCTTGACCATTGTTGCAGCAATGATTCCTTTATTTGGAGCAGGAGCTGGCCTGCTTAGAGGATTCGCTTTCACAACAATAGTTGGAGTTACTATGGGAATTCTGATTACTCGCCCCGCATTTGCAGAGATTATTCGCAAGATGGAGGAATAAATGTTACCCAGATGGCATATATTATGGGGAGCAGTTTTTACAGGAATTATATGGATAACTGTCCCAAGTATAAACATTTTCTATTTGGCTCTTGTTTTCTTTGCATCTTTTTTAATCGATATTGATCATTATTTATGCTCTTTAATCAAAACTAAAAGATGGAGTTTAAAAGATTCTTTTGAATATCATAGAAGTTTAGGAAAAATAGGAGATAAAGAGCGCGAAAAAGGCATAAGAAGAAAAGGAGATTTTCATTTTTTACATACTATTGAGACACATATTATAACAGCACTAATCGGATTTTTTTGGACTCCCGCGATCTATATTTTTTTAGGCATGATGTTTCATTCCTTACTAGATGCCTTTTATTTAGTGCATCATGATTTTCTATATAGAAGGGAATATCTCTTATTTAATTGGATTAGGAAAAAATCAAATAAAGCTTGAAAATCCCTTTGCCAAGAGTAAAAGAGCGCCTATCCACAAAATTAAAGTAGGTAGTGATATAAATAAGGAAAGAAAGAGAGAAATAGAGGCAAAAATATCCAAAAAACTTAATACATCTCCTGTAAAAACGAACATTCCTTTAAGAGCTAAAAGACCTGCGCAGAAAATAAGATATTGAATTGCAGGGTCCATTCCAAATGTTATCATCAAAAAAGCTGCTGACGAAGCAATGTCTATTGACCCTAGAATTTTAACAAGCATTAACTAATTATAAAAAGAAGATTAATAACTATTATTGTAATTGTGTATAGAAGACATGTT
>CAZOCP010000035.1:0-4820 GCA_964578345.1 Candidatus Woesearchaeota archaeon | reverse complement strand
CGTGGATGTTTCTTTATTTTCCGTTTTCTTGGTTTATTCCACCAATATGGGCTTTTACATTTTGGGCAGACAGCAGGTTCTTCATCGCTTCCACAAGGAACCCATTTATGCCAGCATCTTTCACATTGGAATCCTTCAGCTTCTATTTTTTCTCTTTTCATCATTTTTCTTTTTAGAAAGGGGTATATTAACATGAATATCCTTAGCGAATTAACTACATTTATTCTAAATATTAGGTCAGATAATTGCATAAACTCAAAGCGTTGCCCTTCACCAATTTTAATATTTTTTAAGTCTTTATTGATTTTATAATAAAAAACATATCTTTTATTTGAATGAGATTCTTTTTTGAAAAGTAGCTTCAAATTATGAGGACCCAGATCGATGCCTAGTTCTTCCTTGACCTCTCTTCTGATAGCTTGTAATGGAGTTTCCCCTTTTTCTATTCCTCCGCCAAATAGACTCCATTTATTTGAGTTTGGAATTTCTGGATTGTTGTCTCTTAATTGAAAGAGAAGCTTACCTTTTGTGTTCTCAATTATAATTCCAGAATAATTCTTGTTTATTTTCATATTGTTTTTTTGTTAAGATTGTTTTATTTTTTCTTTCATTCTTTACTTTCTCCGTATTTAGTAAACATCCACATATCACAAGCTTTTTCTAAGTCTCCAGCTTCAACAACCTTTCTAACTTTATGAAAATCTTGTGATAATCTATCATAACATCTTTTTGCTCCAGCATTCCAGTCATATTCCATATTTTTAGGCTAAATTAATACTATTTAAATTGTAAGTTTTAGGTGCATTGAACGTTAAAGGGAGCTAGAATTAAAAAATAAAGAAGAAATTGAAATAACTAAAGACTCCCCGTATTGGAGTTTGCATTACTAATGAACAATGGTTTGCATTACTAATGAAAACCTTTATAAACATCTTATTGTTCTAGAAACTATGATAGATAAAGAGACATTAAGAAAGATTGTTAGACTACAGCGTGAAGAGCTCTTACTGTTTGATGAAGGAGTAAGTAGGGAGGAGAGTGTCGATATAGATATTAATGTTCCTTTTGCAGTTATTTTGTCAGGTATTCGTCGTTGTGGTAAAAGCACTTTACTGCTGCAACTAATGAAACGAGCTAAACATTTTTATTATTTTAATTTTGAAGACTCACGAGCGACTGATTTTGATGTGAAAGACTTTGAGAAATTGGATTTAATATTCCATGAAGAATATAAGGACTGTCAATATTATTTCTTTGATGAGATACAGAACGTCCCCAAATGGGAGTTATTTATAAGAAGATCAGTTGATTTGAAGAAACATGTTGTCATAACTGGCTCAAATGCCTCTTTACTCAGTAAAGAATTGGGGACCAGGTTGACTGGAAGACATTTAACACATGAATTATTCCCATTCTCCTTTAAAGAGTTTCTTAAGATTGAAAAACTTAAAGGAAACTTGAATTCTTTTGAGAGATATTTGACTGAAGGAGGGTTTCCTGAATATTTAAAATTAAAGCGACCAGACATATTGCAAGAATTATTAACTGACATTTTAACCAGAGATATTGCAACCAGATATAAAATAAGAAGTCAAAAAAGATTAAAAGAACTGGCAATTCATCTCTTAACTAATATAGGAAAGCAGTTTACCTATAACTCTTTGAAAAAAAGCTTCAAACTAGGCTCAGTAAATAGCGTCATTTCCTTTATTTCATACTTTGAAGATGCTTATCTACTCTTTACCATACCTAAATTTGACTATTCACATAAGAAGATGCTAGTTAGTCCTAAAAAGGTCTATTCTATTGACAATGGCCTTTCTGTAAGGAATTCGGCCTCATTTTTTGATGACCGAGGGAGATTGTTAGAAAATCTTGTTTTTATTAATCTGCGAAGGAAACATAAAGACCTTCTTTATTTTCAGAATACTCATGAATGTGATTTTATCGTACGAGATGGAGAAAAAATTATAATGGCGGTACAAGTATGTTATGAAATAAATGAAGATAATAAAGAACGAGAACTTTATGGATTACGAGAAGCAGTTGAAAAATTTAAGTTAAAGGAAGGACTGATATTAACATATAACCAAACAGATGAGTTTGAGCTTGGTAAAGCGAAGATCAAAGCCATACCTATATGGAGATGGTTACTTTCTGATATGAGACTAACAAAAATAACATACTCTTTACTTTAGTATTGGATTAAAAACCTGAAGGTTTTTGTGATGCTTCAATTTCATTTGAAGCTTTAGATTCGTTTATAAATATTGAAATAGTAGTGATAATATGACTGAAAAATACATCACAATTGATATTGAAGATCCTAGAGCTGCGAAGATAGCTGAAGTTATATCAAACAAAACAGCAAAGAGAATTTTGACTGCTATAGCGGAGAAAGAA
This sequence comes from Candidatus Woesearchaeota archaeon, assembly GCA_964578345.1. Taxonomy (GTDB): domain Archaea; phylum Nanobdellota; class Nanobdellia; order Pacearchaeales; family GW2011-AR1; genus VGKP01. Next base: position 2,417 of record CAZOCP010000035.1, on the reverse strand, counting down.
ATGAGTGAGAGTGAAATTGCCAGGGAATTAGGGATTCCGTTAAACACAACAGGCTATAATGTCAAGAAGCTAGCGGATTCTGGCTTGATTGAGAAAGTTAATAGGTTTTTCTGGAGTTCAAGGGGCAAAAGGATTAATACCTATAGAATTTCGGACAAGAAAATTGTTATCTCGCCCAAGATGATAACTAAGGGCATTATTCCTGCTGTTTTAGGAAGCTCTATTGTTGCTTTCGGTATTAAAGTGTTTGTTGATAATGCTAATAAGATTGATTATGCAGCTGAAAAATCAGCAGCATCGTCTACTGTAGCGTCAGAGATGTCTAGAGCTACAGCTAATTATCCTGAAGCATGGGCATGGTTTTTGCTTGGAGCTTTAATCACATTATTGATAATTCTAGTTTGGAATTGGAGGAAAAGATAATGGTTCAAAAGAGTTTGAAGTTAAGGCGGGATTTAAATACCAGGATTATTTAGTATTAACATGAGAACAAAAATTATAAAAATTGGAGATAAAAAATGAATAATAAAGTAATAATCGGAATTGTTATTGCGGCAATACTTATTGTTGGAGGATATTTGGCTTACAATACTGGACCGATTGTTTCAGCGCAAGGTTCTACGAATTTGAAAGTACAGCCTGATTTAGTGAGTGTGAATATAAATGTTGAAACAAGAAACCAGAGTGCACAACAAGCACAAGAACAGAACAAGGAAATCAGCGAGAAATTATTAATAGAGCTTATAAAACTGGGATTTGACAAAGATGAATTTAGATTTGTAAACTACAATGTTTATCCAGATTATGAATATAGCAATGGACAGCAAAAGTCTAAGGGATTTGTTGTTTATCAGCAATTAGTTGTTAAGACATCTGATGTTGAGAAAGTTCCTGGCATTGTTGATGCAGCCATAAACGCTGGAGCTTTAGTTTCTTATATTAATTTTGAGTTGAGTGAGGAAAAACAAGACGAGTATAAGAAGCAGGCTTTGGAAGAAGCAAGTCAAGATGCTCAAGAGAAAGCAAATGCGATTGCAGAAGGACAAGGCAAGAGATTGGGAAGATTGGTTTCAATTGGGAATCAGGAGTTTAATTATCCTGGTCCTATTGCTTATTATGCAACTGCAGAAAATTCTTTAGGAAGCGCGGCTGCTGCGGATGCAAGGAAAGCAGCATTAAACATAGCGCCACAAGATCTAGAAGTAACAGCTTCGATAAATGCACAGTATAAACTGAGTTTGTTTTAATTTTAGATACATAAGAATCTTAAAACATCTTATTCTTCAATACCTATAATTTCTCCAGTTTCAATATCTATAATAACATCTGTTTCAGCACCATAATCAGAATCAATTTCTATAACATAAGCTGCTTTCCCATATTTTTTCTCAATCGTAATGTCTGTAACTTTTCCTTTAATTTTCTGCAGTGCAATTTGCTTAGCTTCCTGCTCAGTTATTTCTCTCTTTAGTTCTAGTTTTTCTTTAACTGTTGATGAAGAAGGTTTTGCATTATACTCAACATTCGCTAATTCAGTCTTTTCTCCATTTTTAAGACCTGCTTCCAAAACAACGCCTCCTACTTCTGAACAATAATATTTGTGCTCTACTTCCCCTGGTTTAAGCAGGTTCAGGTCCTTTATTTTTAAGCAACCATTGAAAGTTCCATAAGGGACTGCCACTGTTTCATCTAAAGCTAAAACTTCTGCCATGTCTTCTGCTTCTCCTTTATAGTATTCCTGCCTGTATGATTCTCCAACTAGAGAATTTGCTTTCATGATAATTCCTGGTTTCGCACCATCAACACCTGACTCCCAGGAACCAGCATGGCTCACAACTTTTCCGTCAAACAATTCAATTGAATCTTCCCCTAAATACCAAACATCACCTTCTTTATCTTGTGCGTACCAATCTTTAGTATCTTCTATTAATTCCTCTTCAAGCCATACTCTATCCCAAACAATAGCTGCTTCAATGCCCATAACTGTTTTAGTTTCATGCATGACATAGACTTCTATTCTTTCTTTACCCTCTTCAGTTTCAGCTTCATAAACCATCTTTTTGCCAGGTATTAATGTAAAATAATTATTTTTTACTTTTGATGTAAAATCAGAAGGATTAATAGTAGGGTTATAAACTTCACGGCTTGATTTTTGATCATTTTTATTATAAGAAAAAAGTATAAAAAATGAATTAAGAACAAAAATCGAAATTATAAAAGCAAAAATTATTAAATAAAGGCTATTTTTTGATATCATATTCAGGATTGTTAGAATAATTGAATTTATAAATAAATAGCAAGTGAATAAAGTATATAAATGTTTGAAAAGAGCTAAATTTAGCGGTCATAGTTTATCGGTTAGAACGGTTCGTTGCCAACGAGCAAGGTCGGGTTCAATTCCCGATGACCGCATCTTT
>CAZOCP010000034.1:0-6209 GCA_964578345.1 Candidatus Woesearchaeota archaeon | reverse complement strand
TGTCTCAAAATACCCTCTATTTTTATGATGTCTAACAACAGTAGAAGCCATTAAATGATTCATCAAAATAAAGTCTCTAACTAAAATAGTTTTTTCGCTCTTTAGTGCGATAGGTGCCATGTTTGTTCTTGAGTAATCTTTAGAAACACCAGCTAAATGTATTTGAGCAACTTCATCAGGAGCAGCAAGTGTGTGAATGCCTTTATCTGCAAAAGCTCGCAATTGCTCATCTAAAGGAGCAGTTACTTGGTAAATATCTCCCAAGCCTTTTACTTTTCCTATCTTTCGTGCTTCATATTTATATGTCATGCTTTTCTTGAGAATAAAGGGTATTTAAATCTTTTTATCTTGTTACTATTTAAAGATTAATCAATTCTTAAGTCATAAAACGAAAACTTAAATTCATGCGTATGTTGAATTAATTATAAGGTTATTATTGGAAAGACAGAATAACTCACCTCTTTATACTAATATCAAAATCTGAAATCTTTATTAATACCTGAGAGTTATCTAGAAACATGGATAAAAACCTTTTAACTTATCTAAAAAAGTATAATATTAATTATAAAATACATGAGCATCCTCCAGTATTCACAGTAAGCCAGTCAATCAAGCTCAAGCTCCAAATTAATTGCCTCCACACCAAAAATCTTTTTTTAAAAGACGAAAAAGGAAGATTTTATTTAGTATGTATGGCAGCATATAAACGCTTAAACATTAAAAAACTCGAAGAGCATTTGAAAGTTAAGAAACTAAAATTTAGCTCATCTGAAGAATTAAAAAAAGAATTAAATCTTCCTCCAGGCAGCGTTTCTATTTTCGGAATGATTTACGCAAAGAATACGCATCTCCTAATGGATAAAGAAGTATATTCTGCTTCATCTTCAGGTTTTCATCCAAACATAAATACAGCAACTCTTGAAATTGACAGAGTTTCTTTGGAGAAGTTTTACAACTCACTTTCTTGTTCAAAAGAGGTAATTAATATTGGATAAAAAAGACGCTTTGCTATTTACTATCATCTTAACGTTTTCAATTGTCAATATATTATTAATACTATCTTTAAATAAAGAAAGACCGCAAAGAGAGAAACTATCAATGACTCATATTATCGACGGAGACACTTTTATTGCATCAAATGGGAGGACAATGAGATTATTAAACATCAACTCTCCAGAGAAGGGAGTTTCAGGATATGAAGAAGCCAAAACTTTTATGAATTCTTATATAAATCTGACTCTTGAAGCAGAAGTTGTTGATAATGACAAGTATGGCCGGGCGCTGGTAAAACTTTATTCTCCAGAATATTTGAATCTTAAAATGGTTAAAGAAGGAGTGGTCTCAAAGTTTCTTGTTTCTGAAGAAGAAAAAGAAATCTTCGCAGAATCAGAAGAGAACGCAATAAAAAAAGAAAAAGGCTTATGGAAGAAATCTCCTCATTCTAATGGTTGTATAATAATCTCAATAAATAAAAAAGAAGAGGTAATCAGTTTAAAAAATTCATGCCAATCTATTTCAACAGAAAATTGGTGGTTAAAAGACGAAAGCCGTAAAATTTATAGATTCACTAATACTTTCAAAATTGTCTATTTGCATTCAGGAAAAGGACAAAACAATGAAACTGATATATACTGGGGAAGCTCAACACCAATCTGGAATGATGACAGAGACACTTTATACTTGTTCGATGAAGAAAATCTTCTTGTCAGCCACAAATCTTACGGCTATTAGTTTAATCTTGCTAATTCTTCCTATAGCTTCAGCTCTCGATTTTAATTTCAGCGCCCCTGGCCAGATTAATATTCAAGAGCCATTTTCAGTTTCAATATATTCACAAACAAGCGAAAGTTATGACGTAAAGATATATGTAGTAAATTCATCAAATAATATATTATCAGAGTCAGATAATAATGGATGGAAGAGCTCAATTTATTACATTAAAAACTCATTTCCTAAAGTAAGCACATACGATATTCGCGCGATTAAAGCGCAGAAAGATACTGAAATTTGTGTAAGGATGAGGAAGACAGGAACAGAAAAAACAACTCCAGCATCCTGTATGCCAATTATCATATTAAACGAGAACAGCTCAAATATTCAAGAGGCTAATTCAGAAAAAGAAGTAGCAGAAAACCCCAAAAATCTTTCTGGCACACTAAAAACAGATTCAAATCAAGAGAATAAGCCAGATAATAACAACAAAAATGATATCCCAGAGCAGGAGCAGACACATGCAATAAATGAACAGCAAGAAAAACAAATATCTTCAATAAAATCTCAGCCTATAAAGGAAGATAAAATTATTCTTAATAGCAGGAAAAAATTGCAAGAAGAGGTTTTTGTAACAAAGTCCGAACGTTTCAGAATTTCTCTAATTTATGCATTCACTTTTTTTATCGTAGTTATTCTAGTTTTTCTTGCCTGGCGTAGACTTTAAGAAACTTTAAAAATCTCTTTTTTGATATATCTTAATGGATAAAATACAAGCACAGCTTATTCTTGAGATATTAGGGAGACCAGCAGAACATGTTTTAAATGCTCTAGATATACTTGTGAAGAACTTAAGTTCAGAAAAAGGCATAAGAATTATTGAGCAGACCTTGCATGAGCCAAGATTAATCAAGGATACGAAAGACATGTATACTTCATTTGCAGAAGTAGTAATTGAGAGCGACTCTTTATCTCTGTTTTTAAGTGTGCTTTTTGCTTATATGCCTGCGCACGTAGAAATAATCTCTCCAGAAAAGATTATATTGACTAATACAGAAATTAGTCAATTAAGCACAAGATTAATGCAGAGACTGCATGACTACGATTCCATCACAAAAAAAATGATACATGAAAGGGACATAGCCATGAATAAACTAAAGGAAGTCGCTCCCCAGATGTTTAAAGAAGATAAATCTGAGGTAACTTACTCCATAAACCACCCATCGCAGAAATCTAAAAAATCAAAGAAGAAATCTAAAAAAGCAAAATAACATATTAATCAAGGTTTAGCTATTTTATTCTCAGCTTCAGAAAATTTTCTTTCTACAATGTTCTTATCTTTTTTAGTCTTTTTATATCTAAAATAAATAAAGATTAAAAATCCAGCCAAAATAGCCCCTATTAAATAGCCTATCCAAGCTATGCTTTCTGTTTCTTGTTTGGCGCAGGATCCTATACAGCAGTTTCCGTCTAAACTCTCTTCTGCCGTACCCTGGCATATTTCTCCGCCAGTACAGATTTTTCCAGCTAATTCAGAGCAATAATACTTGCTTTCATTATTTCCATTAGGCCCGCTTCCATTCTTATCATATCTCAAAGATACAAACACAGGCACAGAGCGGGAGAAATTTCCCTTTTTAGATTCAAAGCGAATAAATTCATTTATATCACTGAGATTGTTTCTAATTGAAATATTTAATTCTATGCTCTTATTTATTTCTAAATTTGCAATCTCTTCCGGCTCAATTGATAAAACTTCTTTATTAAAGATTATATTAAGGTCATTAACTTCTTGTGCGCCTCTATACTCAACTATAATCTTATGCCTTACAATCTCATTCTTGTCTTTTTTTTCAAGATAGATTCTCTCAGGCTCAATTTTAAGCCATGAGACAATATTACTGTTTGCAGATGCTGAGCCAATTATATAAACAGGTACTTGATATTTTCCAACCCGAATTAACTTAAATTGCTCTCCAACAACTTGCTCTATTGAGAAAATTAAAGTATTCATGCCAGGTTTTAAAACACTCTCCCCAGAAACAGGAAAATCCAATTGAATATTTTGATTCTCATCAAGATAAGATTGCACCTTTAATTCAAAATCCTTGTCAGTTATAACTGCCCCGGGCTTTACAGAATATTCTGTCAAATTTCCAAATACTGAAAAGTTCTGGCGATAATCTATCTCTGTTTGCTGGCCGTTTAAAGTAGTAAATACGTTTTCAATTAAGAGAGTATAATTTTGGGATACATTCAACGGCGCCGTCGCCCACATGTAATACTCTTCTTTTATTTTTTGCAAATCATATTCAAAAGGGACATCCACATGCCCTCTTAAAAATCTAATCTGATTTTTATTCAACGACTCAAGTATATTCCCAGAAATTTTTCCAATTATAGTCTCTCCTGGCTGATAAACAGGTTTTAAGTCCGTTGAAATTGCATGAACATTAGGAATTAATATTAAAAAAATTACACACATAAAAAAAAGTTCTATTCTCATATAAAATTATGCACCCATATCTTTCAATTTCTTAAGAGTTTCCTCAAGCTCCTTATCCCTATCAGATTTTTCTCTTTGGATTTGCTTGCTTGCTGCAGGATGAAAACGTGAAGGAGTAATATATCTAGGTCTTGCTGACTGTATAGGCCCCTGAGGCATTCTAGACGCTCCTGGCCCTCCTGAATTCGGCGGAGAAGTAGGCTTTAACCCTCCTTTTCTTTTATTACTAAAGTTAAACCACCAGAGTTGCAGTTTATGCCGGAATACAATAGCTAAAATAACGAGAATTATTAAAATAATTAGGATGATAACCATAGAATATCCTCCTTCTTCAGTCTGTTCTTTTTCTTTACAGCATAACTCTGATTCTACAGGGCATGTTTCTCCTATCTCCTCTTCTGTACCTTCACATGAAGCAGCACATCTTCCTTTATTGGCCTCACATGTGCTTATTTGCTCAATCGGAACACAACTTCCGTCAACACAGCAGCTTCCTTCAGCAGACGATTCCTCTCTTCCATTGCATCTATCTGTGCTGGCGCAAACAATGCCGTTTTTTTCAGCACATTTCTGTTCAGGGACTTTTAAAGAGCAGCACACTCCAAATCCAGAGCATGCAAAATTATTTAGTATCCTTCCTCCTGCATCAATACACTCAGTTCCAATTTCACATGACTGTCCTGAAACTTCTTCACATAGAGGAGTTCCTCCATTATTTGAAGCTCTGCCTACTGTTTTTGGCCAGCCAGAATACAAAATAAATCCAGTATCAACAATACTATCCCTGGAATTCCAGCAGCCCTCTTTTCCTTGAACTTGAAGAAGATATTCTTTAGTTATTTCCAGTTCAGAACTTCCTCCCCCACTACTAATAGCAAGCATAGCCAGGCTAGTGTCATAATATCTTTTATATGGACTAGCAGTCACATCCCAATATCCAGAAGACTTTTGCTGTTGTATAATATCAGAATATCGCTCATCTCCTCCTGCAAGAATATACAAAAACGAGGATGGAAAGTATTTTGTATTATCCTCGCTAAAAGCAAGAAGATAAGGAATAAACTCTCCAATACTCTTTCCAATTTTATATAATGATAACACTGCCCATAAACTTCCTTCATAATCACAGCTATTGCCCAATTTAAAACAGTTTGATTTAACATGCTCATCTGTAGTTCCTCCAGAAACAGAAGAATGAGACTCAGACAAAACATATACTGTTCCTCCAGATTTTTTCTCATAAACAAGTGAAGTTACAAAGTCTTGATCACAAGAAATCTCAAAATCCTTGTCTAGACAGCTATTTTTAATCTGTAGCCAGTATCCAGATCTAGAAATTGTAAAGCACTCTCCTCCAGCAATGTTTCGTATTTTCATATCTTCATCTATATTAACCTTAATTTTTTTATTTTCATAACTGACTTCACACACTGAAGAATTTCTACTAGGTATATCAACTTCAAGATACCATATCAGTTCATTTGACGTGCCGTTTTTTGACAGAAGCCATTTTTCAATCTTGCCAGTGTCTTTATTAATGCGATTATAGGCTAGCAAGACCTGTGCTGTTTCTTTAATATTACATTTGTTTTTTGGCCAGCATTCCTCAATACTATTCTTCTCTGCATTAATACTTTCCTGCAGATTATCTTTTGAACCCACAGCATAAGTAGAGAAAATTGCTTGTTCTAATGACAATTTTGTTTTATCCTTTATTTGATTGTCAAGGCAGCGATATGCCAGATCAACAGCATGATCTTCATTTGCCAAAATTTTATTTTCTCTTCCATTCAAGCCAGATTCTGTATCATTCAAAGCCATCGCCTCACTAGAAAGGATAATCAATGAAAAAAACAAGATTGCAGATATAAGCTTCAAAAACATCATCTTTCTCATAAAAAACAAAAGTGGAAGTTATTTAAAAATCTTCTTAATGTCTGTTATGTCAAGATTCTTGACGAAAACCTTGGCTTTTAAGCCAAGGTTGAATCTT
>CAZOCP010000033.1:0-6307 GCA_964578345.1 Candidatus Woesearchaeota archaeon | reverse complement strand
TTTATCTGGCTTACTTCAGTTGTTGCGATAATTATTGTGATTCTAGAGCTGGTCATTATTGGAGCAGGGGGCTCAAGAGATGAAGATAGACTGAATTTACTTAGTCGTGCAGTTAATGAAAATAATCCCGTGTATTGCGAACAACTAATAACTTATAAAGATAAGAAGCTTTAATTAAAAAACTTCTTTCTTCAAATTCTCCACACATACTCATTGCAAAATTCACAGTTTTTTTCTAACGGACAGGGTTTGAATCCTTTGGAACGGGCTTCTGAAATAGATTTTGCTGTGCTTATTAATTCCTGTTCGACTTCATAAATATTGAAATCCATGCGCTCGGTGTTAACTCCTTGTGCATTACCTTTCTCATCTATAATAAATTCAAGAGGCTGTTCCTGCTTCAGCATGTCAAGCGTAATTTTGTGCACTTTGCCAAATTTGCCGGCAGCAAGCGCGTAATATCCTAGCTGCCAATTCCGATGGCGCTGGGCAATTTCCTGCCTTCCTGTTTTATAATCTATTATCTCAATACCTTGAGGATGCTCATCGATGCGGTCTGCAAAGCCGACAAATGGAAAACCTCCTAATTCAACAGTCAGCACCTGCTCTGTTCGAGATTTTTCATTATATTTATCCTTGTTTCTTTCAAAGAAAACTTTTATCATGTGTTCTGCTTCTGAAAAATCTACCAAAGCCCAGTCTTCATTTAAGTGCAACTCTTTAGCATAATCTACAAACTCTTTAGAGGAATAGAATTTATTCTGCACTCCATATTCTAAGACAGAATGTATGAAAGAGCCTAAACGCATTGCTTCCCAAGAAATAGTTTTTTTCTCAGGCATATTGTAAATGTATTGATATTCATATTTTTTCTGGCATTCATAAAACAAAAGAAGTGCTGAAGGAGAGAATGATCTCTGTTCTTTTGATGGCGGAGCCGATAGAGAAGAAGCTACTCTTTGAATTTGGGCTTCGAAGTGCGGTGAGGAAACAATCGATGCAAAAGAAGAGGCCGGCTTTAGGTTAAAGATAGGCTCTTGGTATTTTAATTCGTGGTCTTTCTGAAATGTAAAATCTGAATTTTTAGTATAATCTAATTCATCGAGAAATAATGAATGGTAAGCTTTTTTCCCTGCATATTCTTTAGCGTATGTAAGAATTAATTTTTCTTTGGCGCGGGTAAATGCAACATAACATAACCTGCGCTCTTCTGATAATTGATGGTGAAGTTCATATTTTCTAAGTGCTTCTTCAGAAAAATCCTGCCCAAGAAAGTCCTGGGTGAAATCTGGGTAAAGGATTCTTGGCAGCAAGATTGAATGATCTGCCCTTTCTATAGGAAATCTTTTCTGCGCCATATTAGTTAATATAACTACGGAATACTCCAAACCTTTTGTTGCATGGGCAGTCATTAATTGCACTCCATTGCCTTCAACTTCGGCAGAAGGTATCTCGATTTCTAAATTATTTAAGACATCTAAATAGTGCAAGAAAGAGCCTAAATCCGGACTGTAAAGCTTTGAGTGGTGCTGGGATAATTCCAAAAATCTATGAAGATTTAAAAAAAGGGCTTTTCCATCGCGGGATTTTTGGTTTACCAATAGGCCGGTTATAGAATATACTTCTGAAATCAAAGCAGAGGTATCTTTATGCGCGTTTAATAGTAAAAGATCGAAACGTTCACGAAGAATTTTTAAGCATAGTTTTCCATCTGAAGAAACAGGAAACGAAAGCATTTCCTGAAGGAAAGTTTTGCTTATGCATTTTTCATCTTTATGCTCCTTCAAAAATTTTCCAAGAAAAATTAGATCCTGCTCTGAAAACTTTGATTGGTATAGCAGATCCCACAATTCCTGTTCTCCTCCTCTTTCTTCTTTTTGGATTTTATTCAAGATAGTTATATAGTCTATAACAATTTTAATTTCCGGCAAAATGAGAAGAGAGTTTTTAGTGACAGATGAATAAGGAATCTGCACTATTTCCAGAGCTTTGCGGATGACTCTGCCTTGCTGATGAGTCCTGAACATAACACAAATCTCCTCTGGTTTTCTTCCACTTTTAATCTCTTCTTGAATTAGCGAAACTACTTTTCTAGCTTCTTCTTTTCCATTTACAAGCTCATAAATTTCTATTGGAGCTCCCTTTCTTCCTTCTGCGTTTTCAACAAAAAAACACTCTTCTGGAGAGTTATAGTTATTGAGAATAAGTCTATGAGCTGTCCTCAGCACTGAATTTGGTGAGCGGAAAGATTTTGCGAGATTGAATATGTCTTTTGATAAGACATTGAAATGCTTTTTGAATAGGGCAAAGTTTTCCTTGTAGGCCCCTCTAAATCTGTAAATGCTTTGATTCAAGTCTCCTACAATTGTAATATTGCCGTGGCTTGCTAGAGCTAAAAGAAAATCAAGCTGTACTTTATTTGTATCCTGAAATTCATCGACAATCAGGCAGGAAAAATTACTTGCTATTTCCGGGAACTTTTTCAGCAAAAGAAGAGCATTCCAACTCAAGTCTGCATAATCTTGGCAGTTGTATTTTGCCTTGATTTTCTCATATGCGCTCCAAGAATTTACAAATTTTTTCAATTCCAAGACTTCGTTCAAATGAGAAAGCTTGTCTGAAAGAATTTTCTTTTTTTCAGAATCTTTTTTTAGATGCATTACTTGGAGTTCAAATTGAATATTTTTATAATGTTTTTCTAGTTCGATTCCATTATATCTTTCCTGCTGCTTTAATAGATATTTTTGCAAATCTTCTAAAGTGATTCCTAAATCCTTTGCTGTGCTTATTGTAGAGATATACTTCCTGCAGTAATAAGGTTGAATTCTGAGATTTTTATGAAGAATTACTTTTGCTTCGTTAGGGTCGAGAATCTTGAAGTCTTCTGGGATTCCTATATGCGAACCGTATTTCCTTAATAGGTCTGCTGAAAAGGCATGGAATGTCTTGATGATCGGCTCTTTTCCATACTCTATGTCAAGAGATTTTCTAACTCTCATGAAAACATTTGCGGCTGCTTCGTTTGAGAAAGTGATGCAGACTATTTTTTCTGGGCTGTATATGTTATTTTGAATAAAATATTTTATTTTTTCTACAATTGTATGAGTTTTTCCTGTTCCTGCTCCTGCTAGAATAATGCAGGGGCCTGATGTTTTTTTAATTGCTTCTTCTAAATTATTCTTTTCAATACTTGACGTCATTTTTAATTTTATAGAGTGTATAAGGCTAATTAATTAAATATATGGGTTTTATTTAACTTTCTAGGCTTTAATGCCCTCAATTTTTTCTCGTCGATAAAAATTTTCTGCTTTTTTCTGCGCCGACGGAAAATTGGAGTTTTCACAATTTTAAAGAGAGAGAAAGATTTATATACTAATATAATTTAAATGATTTATGAAAATAAGGGGTGTTAAAGAGATGAATAAAAAGGGTTTGAGTGATGTGGTTACGACAGTTGCTATTATCTTAGTGGCTTTAGTTGCTGTTGGTGTTATTTCAACGTTTATATTAAATTTAGTTAATAAGACTGTTAAGAATGCAGATAATCTTCAAGCTTGTCAGGATATACAGTTAGATTTAAAGATTAAAAGCTGTACAAAAACAGGTAATACAGCTAGTGTAGTTTTAGAGAGAGGTGAGAGTGCTAATGTAAAGTTATCATCAAACAGTAAGATATATTATAAAAATAGTGCAGCTACAGCATATGCCGCCTCTTCGCCAGTAACTTTAGGTAGTATTAATAACGTTTTAAGTACATCAACTACGGTATTGTCTTCTGGTTCTACTACAATAGATTCAATTAGGTTACAACCTATTGTAAATGTTGATGGCAAGGATTATAATTGCCCTCTTTATTCAGAATTTACTTGTACCTGATACTATCTATAATCTCTTAATTTACTTTGAAAAGATTCACTTGATGTGTGAGGATTTGGTTTTCTCAGATGAAAATGGCAGGTATGTTTCAATAAATACAAATTGTATCCATTCTACTAAAGATATAAAAATGAGTGGCGCTCTCGAGAATCTCCGATTCTCGAGATTTGGATGCAGAAAAATCCCTGTGATTTTTCTGAACAGAGAATTTCAGATAGAAATTCTCTTGTGCTCAAGGAACAAGGCAATAAACTTATAAATCTGAATCTATTAATTAATACATGTTTTATTCAAAGAAGGGGGTGATAGATAAAAGAGGATTAAGTGATTTGGTTATCACGGTTTCATTCATTGCAATGGTAGTTGTTGCTGTTAGCATATTAAGCAGCTTTGTCCTTCAAAGTGTTAAAAAAGGAGAAGGTAAGATAACTGCTTTTGATGCTTGTAAAGATATTGATATTTATACTTTTAGATGTATTCATGATGGTAATAGTGAGGTTCAAGTTATTCTTAAACGAGAAGCCGGAGGAGCGAGTAAGAAAGTTAGCAAATTAATCCAATTTTATGAGAAAAATGGAAAGAGCAGAAATATTGAGATAACAGACCAGTCTTTTATACCTGACCAGCTTGAAAAGATTAGCGTCCCTCCTCATTCTTCTAATATGCTAAGTGATGTTTTTCCTCCTGAGACAGCGTATACTGTTGCTTATGTTCTTGACAGCACAGGTAAAGAAACAGCATGCAGAGTTTCCAGAAAAACAAAGTGTGAATTCAAAGAAAAATAATATGATAGAAGTTGAAGCAAAAGCAAGAATAAAAAATCCTGAGAAATATAAGAAAATGGCTCTGGAAATTGGAAGATACTGCGGGAAAGAGAATAAGAAAGATGACTATTATACTCTTGAAGATTTAGGCCATTATCCTGAAAAGAGCTTAAGAATTAGAAAAAGAAGGGGGTTTTTTGAGGTGAATTTCAAACAAAAAATTCATTTTGCGAAGGGAGTACATGCAAAATATGAAAATGAATTTAAGCTGTCAAAAATAGATGATTTTCTGGCTTTGGTTAATGATTTTGGATTCCGAAAATGGCTGAAAAAGGAGAAGATTAGCTATATTTATGAAATAAATAAGAATTTTCATATAGAGTTGAATAAAATAAAAAATCTAGGATGGTTTTTGGAAGTTGAGTATTTATGCAGCAAAGAAAAAGATATTTCAAAAGCCAGTAAATCCGTGCTTGGAGTAATGAAAAAGTTTGGTATTGGACGGAAAGAGATAATCGGCAAGGGATATACTAAGATGCTCTGGGATAAGTCTCATTGATTATAGCGCAGAATTTGGCACATCGTGTTTTTGATTTTCTGGAAAGAAAAATGTGCGCGACCACGGATGTTTAACTGTGATTATGCTTCTTATTTCAAGCTGAAAAGGCATAAGATACTGTCCTGCTTGAATAGGCTCTTCAGAGCAAAGAATTACGCTGTTTCTGTTGTGTGCGTTAATCCCTAGGATTTTGGTTAAGTTATCATCTATCTATGCTATAAACACTATAGGGGCGCATTGCCTCGCCATTCCAAACGTTCTCCAAAACAAAAGATGGAACTTTTAATCTATAAATCATTTCTTTTTAATCTATAAATCACTTCTTTTTTTTAGATTTTTTGGCGGTTTCTTTTGCGGTTTCAGAAATATTTTCTTTTATTGATTCTGGCTGCTGTTTGTCCGGTGTTTTCCCATTTGATTTTTCTGAGGATTTTTCTGAGGCATTCAGCTCTTTTTTCTCTTCTTCAATCGCGGCCTCTAATTCATTAAGTTTTTTTATTTTATCATTAACATCTTCTGAACTTTCAACCCCTTCTGCAGCTGCTGCTTTTTTAATATCTGGCATAGGCATTCTTTTTACATAATCTAATATTGATTTTTTCTCCATTTTTAAAATTGTTTCAGATTCATCTTCTATATGGGCATTTAGAATGCTCATTCCTGAAAGAACACAGTTTAAGCTCCATACTTTCCTACCCTCTACTGTTTGAAGAACAGCTATGATTTTTCTTATTTCTTCTGTAATGCTTCTGTTTTTCATTTCATCTCCTAAAATACCTGCCAATGCATCTAAATCTATTTTTGCCTTTGCATCCAGCTTTTCAGGCACTTTTTCATTTATTACAGAGAGAAGCTGAAGATTTACTCCTTTATCTATTGTAAAGGCAGCAATCTTTTTTTCTGAAGGTACATAATAGTCAATCTGGTGCATATTCTGCCCTGATTCAAAGTCCATAACAAAAAAACCTGCAACCATATAAGCGTCCTTATATTTTTTTTGGAAATCTTTATATGCACTTGCGTTAGTAAGTTTATCAACAAATGGCTGTATTTTCATCTTTTTATAGGCTTTGAGAGATATGTGGGTTTATAAGGTTTTTGATGTTCT
>CAZOCP010000032.1:0-6320 GCA_964578345.1 Candidatus Woesearchaeota archaeon | reverse complement strand
GATAATAAATAGTTAAATAAGATATTGAAATGTAGGTTATGAAAAGAAAGATGCGGAAGGTTTATAAATGGTTTTTTGTCTTGGGAATTATCGTTTACTACATATCATTGCCATGGTATTCTATTGGCAGCGATCCTGCTGTAGGAGATATATATGGAACTGAAAAGCGCATTAAAAGAACTAAGAAAAACTGATAAAAGAAATTTTGAGCAAAGCTTTGACTTAATAATCAATTTTAAAGGAATTGATCTAAGACGAGACGGCATTTCTACTATTGCAAATATACCTTATCCTTTTAAAGATAAGAAAGTCTGCGGATTCCTGACTAAAAGGAGCGAATTGATTAAGACAATCACTCAGCCTGACTTTGTTAAATATAAAGATAAAAAGATTCTTAAGAATATGGTGAAAGAGTATGACTTCTTTATTGGTGTATCTCAATTAATGCCTGCGGTTGCAACTAATTTTGGGAAAGTTCTTGGACCTTCTGGTAGAATGCCAACTCCCCAATTAGGAATAATTGTAAAGGATGATGAGGAAAGTATAAAGCAGGCTCTTGATAAGATAAAATCAACAATTAGAATAAAATTAAAAGAAACAAGTTTTAAAGTAAGTGTCGGCAAAGAAAATATGAAAGATGAAGAGATTGCAGAAAACATAAATTCTATTTATAATTCTTTAGTATCTGCTTTGCCAAATAAAAAAGAAAATGTTAAGTCTGTCATGCTGAAACTAACTATGAGCAAACCTATTAGGGCGGAGATATAAAATGACTGAAAATAAAAAAGATAATAGGATGAAAGATATCCCTGAATATAAGATAAAGATGGTCTCAAATTTAGCCAATAAGATTAAGAAAAGCAAGACGGTTTTAGTAGCATCGATAAAAAGCCTTCCCAGCTCGCAGTTTCATGAAATTAAAAAAAACTTGAGAGGCACTGCGGAGATCTCTGTTGCTAAAAGATCACTTGTGATAAGAGCAATTGAAAATAGCAATAAAACAAAAATTAAAGAGCTTACTAAGATAATTAATGCTGATATCGCGCTATTCTTCTCTGATTTAGATCCGTTTTCTTTATCTGGGTTATTGGCAGATAACCGAAGCTCAATGAAGGCAAAGACAGGAGATATTGCGCCAGAAGACATAACTATCGAACCTGGACCAACTACATTGGTTCCGGGCCCTGCAATCTCTGAATTATCGGGAGTTGGCCTGAAAGTAGCTGTTGAAGGAGGAAAACTTGCAATAAAACTGCCCGCTACTATAGTACATGCTGGAGAGACTATTAAAAGTAATGTTGCAAGTGTTTTAGGAAAACTTGGAATTACGCCTATGAAAGTAGGATTTGAACCTCTTGCTGCATATGATTCTAATGAAGATAAAGTTTATTTTGGGATAAAAATAGATAAAAAAGCGACAGTTGATGAATTGAGAATTTCAATCAGTAAATCTATATCATTTTCTGTTTATATTGGGTATGCCTCTAAAGAAAATATTAAGTACTTATTTGCTAAAGCGCAGAATGAAGAGAGAGTAATTCTTAATATTTATAATAAAGCTCAAACAAATGTAAAGGAGGGTCAATAATGGAATACATCTACGGAGCTTTGCTTCTGCATAAGCTTGGACAGCCTGTTAATGAAGAAAACCTGACAAAGGTTATCAAAGCTGCTGGCGGAAGTGTTGATGAAGCGAAAGTGAAAACACTCCTTGCTGCTTTGCAAGGCGTTGATATTGCTTCTGAATTACAGAATGCCAGTGCATTAGCTGCTGCACCTGCAGCCCCTGCTGAAGCGAAGAAAGAAGAGAAGAAGAAAGAAGAAGCTCCATCGGAGTCTGCTGCAGGATTATCTGCACTTTTTGGATAATTTATTTTTTATAAACATTTATAAGCAGAAAGCTGTTTAGCAAAGGGCGCCGACGTGGCACAATGGTACTGCGCCGGTCTTGAGAACCGGTTTCCTTCGGGATATCCAGGTTCGATTCCTGGCGTCGGCGTATTTTCAGGAATCGAAGTGCTAGCAGAGCAAGCTCCGCTGCAACCGTCGCGACAGGAATCTTTGATTCCTGATGTGTTCGCTCGGGTATTCCTGGCGTCGGCGTTGAACATTTTTTTCTGTGTTGGTTCCAACTTTCTTTATAGTTAATTATCTTCAAGAGAAAGAGAGTTTATCAAATTAATTTACTTACAATCCAAATAGCCTTTTCCAAAATGACTTTTTTTCAGCTACTGCCTCTTTTGGCTCAATAACTTCATAATTAATATCTGGCTTTGTTTTTAACAGGGGGGCTTCCTGCACAAGCTCCTCATCTACACGCTGCATTGCTTTTTCCACTTCTCTACGAGAATGCCCTTGATTGATTAGGGCCCATTTTAAAGAATCTTTAGTGTATCCTTTTTTAAGATTTCTCTTGATGTATGCAGAGAGTTCTCTTATATAGTCTTGTTCTTTGGTCATTTCTTAGTATTCTATATTTATATGAATCTACTTTAAAAATTTAATTATATCAGAGATTAAAAATCCTAATAGACCTACTACTAGAATTCCTATAGCAGATACTTTTGCTATCGCTTTAAATTCTTCAGCTGAAGGCTTGCTTAATATCTGCCAGACTCTTTTTGATTGAATAAAAAATGATTTTAACCTTGTAATGAATCCGCTAGACAATGATGTTTCTTCCATTTTATTTATACAAAGCAAGACTTTTTAAAATTACTCTTTTAGAAAATCTATGCCTAGTTCTTGCTCCAATTCATTATTTTGAGCAGAAGATAACTCTAGAGAAGAGCCTAAGATTTGGGAGCTTTTTACACCTGTAACTATCAAAAGAACTTTCATAGTTTTTTCCATGTCTGGGGAGATTTGGGCTCCAGATATTATTTTGGCATTTGATGCTACTTTTTCTCCTATAATCTCCATGACTAGACGGTATTCGTCTAAAGACATATCTGGACCGCCGATTATGTTTACCAGAACTCCTGTTGCATTTGTAATGTCTACATCTAATAGAGGATTATTTATCGCCTTCTCAACTGAGTCTTTGGCACGCTCTTTCGAGTCTGATTCTCCTATTCCTATAAGAGAAACTCCTCCATTTGACATAACTGCTTTTACGTCTGCAAAATCTAAATTGACTAGGCCAGCTTTTGTAACCAACTCTGTTATTCCCTTAACTGAATTTGTTAGAATCTCATCTGCAACCTTGAATGCTGTATGAATTGGCAATTCTGGCGCTATTTCTAAAAGCTTATCATTTGGAATGACAATAAGAGTGTCTGTAACAGCGACCATTTTGTCTAAACCATATTGAGCATTTTCAATACGCTTCTGCCCTTCTACTGTAAATGGCAGAGTAACGACTCCTATTGTTAAAGAACCTTGTTTTCTTGCAATTTCTGCCACTACTGGGGCTGCTCCGGTACCTGTTCCGCCGCCTAATCCGCAAGTAATAAATACCATATCTGAATCGCTGATTTTCTTTCTTATTTCCTGTTCGGATTCGCGCGCCGCCTGCTCTCCAATTTTTGGATTGCTGCCTGCGCCTAAGCCATGTGTTAATTCTCTGCCGATTAAAATTTTCTCATCTGCATTTGAATAAAGAAGATCTTGAGCATCTGTGTTGATTGCAATTATTTCGCATCCCTTAATTCCAGTTTCCTTCATTCTTGAGACTGAATTTCCTCCGCCACCGCCGCAGCCTACAACTTTAATACGCGCGCCTTGTTTTTTTAGCAATTCCTCTAGCTCATGGTCGATGGAATTTTCAGAAGGAGCTATTCTCCTCTCTTTTTCTATGGTAATGCTAGCCATATCATCTCAAGATAGACAGTGTTTATAAGTATTATTGTTTCGAAATTTTATTAGAATAATTTTTTAAGTGAGTTTATTCTTTGAATCAAAAATTTGTAATATATGCATTAGAAAAGCAAAAAGTATAATAAGGTATAAATCTATAATGGGTTATGCCATATTATGGAATTATAACGGGCACAGATATGGGGGGGAATTTAAAAGTCAGTCCTAATAATGGAGGCAGGGTTGTTATCTTAAGAAAAAGCCGCGGAGAAAAGTATGGTGTGGGAACAAGAATAGAATATGAGGATCTTTCTCCGCCCAAACCTGGTGATGATGTTGATTTTGCAAATTCGTACCGTCTGCTAAGACAAACTTCTACATCAACAGAGAGAAATGAATCAGGCAGAAGGATAAGCAAGATATTTGAAGAAAAGTTGGATGATCCTTTGAATTTAAGAGAAACTCCATCGAAAATTGACGATAGGAGGGTTAAAAATGAACTTAAGTCTCTTAATTTTGATAAATTCGGGTCTATTGTTTTTTATGATCCTTTTCAACTTATTACAAAACAATATCCTTTTGTTATTGTTGGAAGAAACGAGGAATCCGTTACTCAAAGAAGAGGCATTATCAGCCCGTTAATTGCTCCGCCTTTTTATCATCGTAAGATTAGTGTTTTTTATGAGACGAAGGAAGCGTATGGTGAAAATTGGGTTCTTAGCGAAGATTTTAGAGAAAAAATACCTAGATGGCCTAAAGATAAAGGGATAATTGCCCTTCCTATTGAAGGATTAGCTTCTGGAAGATATGCTGAAAATAAATTTATATCTGAAACGAATTTGCGCATTCTTGTAGATAATTCTTCAGAATTTCTTATATAGAATTAATTTATACTGCTGGTTCAAATTTATTTGGTTCTTTTAATGATTTGTTTTCTTTAAATTCATAAACTAAATCTTTTCCTATTAATTCTTTGAATTTAGAGCCGAATGTTTTAACCATTTCTTCCAACTCGGGCTGGCCTTTCACTATTACTGCTTCTTTTACTTCAAATTCTGGCACGAATCCGAAGAATATTGAAAAAAGAAATTTGATTTTTTCTGCTTCATTTGTCACTTTTCTAACTATAACAAATTTATATTCTATATCTTTGCTTGATAAAGGATTATTGAAGTCCGCTGTGACACGCGCGCCTGAAATTGCTAATATTTTAACTAAAAGGTCGTCTAAAGTCAGCATCATTCCAATGTAAGGTTTAATATTTTTATCTGTGAAAGATTTTAAAGGTATGATTTTAATCAATTCTCTTCTGCGCTCTCCAAAGCCTTCTTTTGATGAAAGTTTGATTCTATATTCTTTTCCTATTTCTTTTCCGTTTAAGGCATTATCCAGACCCTGCACGACCATTCTCTGCCCCACTACTATGATTGTTTCTTTCGGCTTTTCTTTGCTAATCTTCTGCAAATCTTCCTCGATATTAGAGTCAAAAATCTCTCCATTCGAATATCCGGTGTATTTTATCTCGATAAATTCGTTCTTGTTTGCTTTTTCCATAATTGTCGGTATTAGAGGAGTTTTATAAACGTTCCTGATTCAGCTAAAATCTTTTAGTCCATGCTATATAAGGAATAGGTGAATCTCCAAAAGAGACTCCAACATTAAACAGTCCCTTAAATAGATGAGATTGCGTTGAAATAGAATAAGAAACTCTTGAACTTTTCCATTCTTCAGCAAGTACGCTTGTATTAAAGTACCATGATGGGCTAAGACTTTGCTGAAAAGTCAAGGAGCCGTGATCGCGATATGCCCTAAGATGCATGCTTCTGCTGCCCTGATCTAGTGTGGTGAAAACATAGGGATTTGTACGCACTCTAACTCCTGCTTTTAATCCAAGCTTTTCTTTTATAGACTGCTCACGCAATATGAATTCATCTTTTTCTAGAGGATTTGCTAAAGTGCCTTGTTCGACTCTGCCTGAAAAAGTATCACGGAGAAAATGACTTAAGGGAAAATTTTCAAACATATAGGATCTTCCCATCTGAATGGCGCCCCTATTAATTGCTCTCTTGACATCATTATAAATTACATCTCTATATTCAGTATCTGCATTCCCTGATGAAAGAAAAGAGAGATAAGGAGAGCCTAAAACATTTGTAAGATTATGATTAAGGCGCTCGTTCATTATGCGCTCAAAACGAGAGGAGTATTCAACATTTGGAATGTCTAACTTAAAAACTCTTTCTTCTTTTGACGGAGGTGAAAGATTAATCTCTTCTGAGGCAGAAAGATTAATTCCCAGAAAAATAAATGTGCTTTTATATAAGCATGAAATGGCGCGCATTATTTTCCCAGAAAAGCTGGTTATTTAAAGATATTCTAAATAAAGTATTACTTGTAATGAGTAAGAAAGTTACTTTATCTAATGCTTATATTCACCTGAATACTTGGAAGGATTGAGTTTTAGTGCAAAGTCCTGAAAGGAAAACTCAAAGTTGCCGGCACTATCGTAAAAAATTTGGGTC
>CAZOCP010000031.1:0-6593 GCA_964578345.1 Candidatus Woesearchaeota archaeon | reverse complement strand
ATACATATTTTTATTTAAGGAATGCAACGCCCTAAAGCCGCGGCTTGTACCGCATTCCCAACATAACAAATTATAAAAAGCATCGTTTATTTAATAAAAAATGAGATTAATCGCTTATGTACTTATTAGTTCTCTGATTTTAGGAGCAATAATATTAGCAGTTATATTTATCGGAGTACAAACAAACAATATAGAAATTCCTATAATATTCAATAAAAAGATTAATGAAAAACAAGATTTTTCTTCTGATAATATCTTAGATCCTAAAAAAACAGATAATGTAGAAAAAAATAAAGGTAAAGCAACTAGTGAAAGTTCAAAGTCAAGCTCTGAAGAATCAGGAGGTGGCGGAGGAAGCAGCCAAATTCCTGGAAATTCAGAAATAACAGGAAATATTATAAATGAAGAATATGCCTATCTGGGCACTCCAGTTTACTGTTCAGAAGAAAGCAGAAACATAGAAAGCTGTGAAGACGCGTCCCAGCATCCGATTTGCGGATGGTTTGATGTTGCATCAAACAAATGTACAAATTCTCTATGTGTTCAATCTTTTCCAAATGAATGCACGGCATGCAAAGAACCATCTATTATTTATTGGATAGACGGAGATTGCCCGCTTCATACATAGAATAGAAAATAATATAAACTATACTCAGTTATTATCAATATGAATCTTAATGATGCTTTGAATCTGAAAGAAGAAATGAGAGTGTACGTATCAGATTTTTCCATTCTCTCCCAGTATTCATTATCAAGAGAAAAAGAATATGTAATTAAAAGAGTTGTCCCAAGATATTTAGAAGATAATGAAACTAAAGAAATTATTCCTACATCTATTGAAGTAATTATTTCAAATGATGTAAATAATGATCGTACTCTTCATCATTCAATGATTGAAGTCGTCAGGCATTCCAAGTATTCAGCTAAAGAAAATAGATTATATAATTGGGCCGCAGTTCACTAAAATCAAATATTGCCGAACTTGCGTACTTTTAATACACCGATCGCAGCCGCTTTATTTTTCCTAAAATCCAAAGCAGCAGAATTAATGCAAAATCTTTTGCATGTTGGAGTAGGGCCGTCATTGAAAACATGCCCTAAATGCCCACCGCATTTTTTACAGAGCACTTCAGTACGACGCATCAGCATACTAAAATCATTTTTTTGTTCTACAGGTTCATTAGGCATAGTATCGCTAAAGCTAGGCCATCCAGTGCCAGAATCAAATTTATCTTCTGAAGAAAAAAGAGGCGCGCCACATCCAGCACAATTATAGATTCCCTTCTCTTTATTATTCAAATATTTTCCACTAAAAGCCCGCTCAGTCCCCTTCTCTCTTAAAACATGATAATTGTCAGGAGAAAGTTTATTTTTCCATTCTTTTTTATTCATAAGCCTCTTCTCTTTCATATTTTAAAATAAATCGCGTCTTCTTTTTTGATTAACAGAGGTTCCTTCAATCTCATGGGATCTATACATATATCTTTCATCTTTATCTTTATTCTGGGAAATCTCTTCACGCTGGGCTCGCGCCTCTCTAAAAAATTCATTGTCTGTCTGACGTAATTCTCTCGGAATAATCTCATTTTGAGACAAAGTTGGATTAACAGTCGTCCTTGCAGTTCTTTCATGTTCAAGATTAATTGTTTGCTGCGATTGCTGTTCTGCCCGATAGTTATTCTGTGGAGAAGAAGCCTGAACTGTCGCGTAATTAACTCCGGTTTGAATTGTTCTGTAATTAATTCCCTCCTGAGAATCCCTTTCTCTAACAGGCTCTCTGTTTACACGCTCCTCTCTGACAAATTCCTCAGAATCTTCTAAAACAGGAGTTAACAACGGAGTAAATCTTATGCCAGAAGACCTACTCTTATTATCTAAACTAGTGCGTATTTTTAATATTTCTTCTTTTTCTGCTGCAGATAACTCTTCTTCCAAAGACTCTTTTTTCTGGTCTTTTACTTTAGGAATCTCTTTTATTTTTTGTTTTAAATCTCTTACTTTTCTTATCTTAGGCATCAACTAAGATAAATATCAAGAAGTATATCAACTTTACGGTTAGATAAAATAAGGCATATTATGGGTTTTTTTATATAATTCGTAAAGCTTTCTGCATGTATACCTTGCTTTGATTATAGCTTGAGAACGGATAACTTTCTCAATACTCGAATCAGGTGCAATATAACTAATATCTTTCTTTTTCTCTTCTTTTTTCTCTCTTTTAAATAAAGAAAATAAAGAACTAAAGGGATTATCTCCTGCAGGTCTATTATCCATTTTCTTCCCTTCATTTTTATTCTCATCAAGAAACTCTTTCAAATCATCGTTGAGTTTTTCTAAACTCTCAGAAGTTAATCCTTCAACTAATTTAAAAGCATCTCCAAGATCATCTTTTTCCATAAGTTCTTTAAGAAGTTTAATTTCATCTTCATTTAAAGCATAGCTTGTAAATGTTGCCTCTGCCTTTCCTCGGAATCCATAGCCGCCTTGCTGTATTCTCTCGGGAATGCTTCTGAATTTTAACTCAACAATTAAAACAGGAATATACTTTCTTTTTTTTGCTTTTTTAAATAATTCAGGCAGATCTCCTTTGGCAACATCATCTTCTACTTTATATTCCCCCTGCCCAAGCAAAGTAAGCTCAAATAAAGTAGTATTAAATGCTGTAACAAGAGAAGCTGTTGCAGAAGCTCTCTGCTCTAACTGTCTTGCAGCCTTTAAATAAGGTTTTATCCATCTTGAATAAAGCTTAACTGCGCTGACTTGGCTTTTTAAATAAACTTTTTCAACTTCAAAGCGTTTTCTCAGCTCTCTTTCTGATTCTTCTACCCAAGCAAAAAATTCTCCCACTCTCTGTAGAAGAATTCTCTTTACTCTATCATTGATGTCCATTTTTTCAACATCCTTAACAGATTCAGCAGTCATAAATGCATCAATAATGGTTACATATTGAAACTGCGTAGACATTATTTTAACTGATGTATTTCCTCTTTTAAAATCAACCGTATCAATCCAAACTTGTTTTAATGAAAGGAGAGCCGATTTTCTCTCTTCTTCATACTTCGATTTTAGTCTATCATAAAGCCCCAAACGCAGTTTAAACTCTTTCAAATCATAAATAATGCTTAAAATAGACTTAATAACTTGATTAACAGCTCCAAATATCTTCATAGATTCCTCCTGCATACGAGTCGATTTTTGTCCTATCTCTGAGAAAAAGCCAGACCCAGCAGATGTAGCAAAATTATCAATAACCTTATCAACCTGTTTCATATCAAAATTGTCAATGAACCAAAAGTATACGGGCTCTAAATTCTCGCTGGAAGAGTCGTATATTAACTCGTGCCTCTCAATTGGATTCTTAAATCCTTGCAAAGAAAAAGGGTTTTTATAGTAAAGTTCGTCGAAATCAACAAAGTCTGAGTCCTTGGCTTTTGCTTTTTCTGCAGCTTCCAAATGCCCCTTCTTAACAACAAGAGATTTTACTTCACTTCTCACTAAAGGATCACAATAAATATCAGGATTTATTGCAGCAATTATATTATGAATACTAAGTGTCATGCTCTTTTTATTTATCATAAAATCAGAAGAAAGGTTTATTTAAGCTTTTGCTTGATTTATTTTTCAATATATAGTGGTGGGCTAAAATAATTCCACCACTATATTAGAGGAACCTAAAAGCAACGAGGAAATATTTAGGTTCTTCGCTATAGATACTTTTAAATAAAACAATTCATGAATATAAAAATGGGGTTATTAAGAAAAAGGTCTTCTGGAGTAGATATAATAGACTATACATTATTGCAGAAAAGAGGTATCCTGAAAAAGATTAAAGAAGAAAAATATTCTGAGAAAAACGAAAAAAAAGCAGACAATTTAGAAGTATCATCATCCAATAAGCCTGCACAGATTTATCCTTCACTAGCAGATTCATCTCCGCTTGAATTTTTAGACAGCCTTGCAAACACAGGAAACAATAACATCTCATATTTACAAGAAAATTCTTCTAATCCTTCACAGGAGGCTGATGCCTTGCCTAAAAATATTGTTAATGAGATAAGTACATTAAAACTAAAAATAGAAGACTTAGAGTATAAAATTGAAAGATTATCAGAAAAACTAAACAACATAAAAACTCCATAATCAAAAAAACGATGCGCCACCTCGCCTTAAAAGGCGAGGTTTGTGACGGGCGCTCGTTTTTTGGATGCTCAGAAATGCAGCGCCCTAAAGGGCGCGGTTTGAACCGCATTTCTGACATCACAGATAATCATCATAAGGATAAACTTAAATAATTAATTTTATTTAGATAAATATGAAAGACTTTTCAAAGGAAATAAAGGCTCATGCATTAAAGAACTCTCTAGAATTTGGAAAAGCTGAATATGGTAGAATACTGCCTAAATTATTCCAGCATGGACTGGCAAAGGAAGACATTCAAAGAATAATGCCTTCAATTAAAAAAATAGTACAGGAAATTAATAAACTACCAGAGAAAAAGCGTGAAAAAGAGTTCGAGTTGTATAAATCATTGATAAAAGAAAACGTAGGAAAAGAAAAAACACTGCCTGTCTTACAGAATGTAACAGGTACTGTAATAACGAGACTTCCACCAGAGCCGTCTAAATATCTACATCTTGGACATGGTTTATCTTTTTTAATTAATTATGAATATGCAAAGAAATATAATGGGAAATGCCTGCTCAGATTTGAAGACGCAAATCCTGAAAAAGTATCTCAAGAGTATGTGGACAGTATATTAGAAGATATAAGAGATTATTTAGGAATTCATATAGATGGAATAAGGTATGTTTCAGACGATATTCCTCTATTGTATCAATATGCAGAGAGGCTAATAAAAAAGGGAAATACGTATATTTGTTTTTGTGATAGGGAGCAAATGCAGAAACTTAGACATAAAGGAAAAGAATGTGAATGCAGATCTCAACCAGTTGATGAAACCTTGCAGTTATGGAAACCTTTTCTTGCAGGAAAATATAAAGAAGGTAAAGCCGTGCTGCGGCTGAAAGGAGATATGAATCATGTCAATCATGTAATGCGAGACCCGGTTATTTTCAGAATAGTAAAAACAAAACATTTTAGGCATAATGAAGAATACAGTGCCTGGCCTACTTATGATTTCTACAATCCTATAGAAGATAGCATTATGAAAGTGACTCATGTTTTAAGAAGTAACGAATTCGATGTAAGAATAGAACTGCATGAATATATTAAAAATCTGCTTGGCCTGCAAAAACAAACTGTTGTTCAATATGGCAGATTCTTAGTAATAGGAGCAGAAACTAAAGGCAGAGATATTAGAGAAAAAATAGAAGCTGGGGAGTATCATGGATGGGACGATCCAAGATTAGTGACATTAAGAGCCTTGCGCAGAAGAGGGATTAAAAAAGAGGTTTTAGATGAATTAGTAAAACAGCTCGGGCTTAGCCAGAAACAAGTGCATATTGAGTTCTCAATGATCGCCTCAATTAGCAGAAAATTATTGGATGCTGTAGTTCATAGATATTATTTCGTAAAAAACCCTATAAAAATAAATATTACAAAAATGCCTAAAATAAAGGAAGCAACAGCCAAATTGCATCCTGCACAATCTATAACACGTAATATTGCTGTAGGTAAAGACATCTTAATTCAAAGAGAAGACTTAAAAAATCTAAAAGGAAAAGAAGTCAGATTAATGAATCTGTGCACAATTTCATTGGATAAGAAATCAAAATTTTTAACTCTTGAAAATAGACATGTGCCGAAGATTCAATGGGTTTCAGAAGGAGTTCCGGTAAAAGTTTTAATGGGAAATGGGAAGTGGATTAAAGGAGTTGCAGAAGAAAACATTAGTGGAATAAAAATTGGGGAAATTATACAATTTGAAAGATTTGGATTTGTTAGATTAGATGCCGTCAGCAAAGGCGTATATGAATTTTGGTTTTCGCATTCTTAAAACAGACCATTCTAAATTTCTTGGCGCAGACATAACCTAAGCGAGAAACTAGTAACGAACGGATCCCTGCTATGGATAAAGCAAGCTCTGCGCGAATTAATTTGAAGGAACATTTATTTCTATCGGAAGCCTTTTGTTTAAGGAAGCCAACACTTTTTTAAGAAGTTCAACTCTTTTCTTAAAGGATAAAATACCAACATTCACAACTCTTTCAGTTTTTGCATCCCTAGTTACAAAAACCCCTTCTTGTATTTCTTCAGTTGTTCCTAATTTCGCTGGCTCTTCGAAGGATACCTCCAAGAAATCAGCTTCTTCATCATAATATACATCATAGGTTTTATGTTCTTTCATTTTATTTTAGTCTCCAAGTACGCTGATATAATGTATCCTTCTCCGTTTAAGTATTTCACTATTACAAGTACAAATTTGTTTGGTTTGTCTATGTGCTTGTAACCTTTATAAAAATACTGAATATTTTTATCAAAAGAGTAAGAATTTATTCTATCTGGTTTTTGCAACGTTTCTTTGATTTCTTCCATGTATTTATGCATATAGGGATGTTCGTCCATCATATGCGAATATGCCTCGGCTTAAACCTCGAGGACTCTTGTCCTCGATGGCAGTCAAGAATTGGAAA
>CAZOCP010000030.1:0-6888 GCA_964578345.1 Candidatus Woesearchaeota archaeon | reverse complement strand
GGTTGTTTCCATTGTTATAACTTTTTCTATTTTATTAAGTTATAATGTTTCTGCTCAGGAACGATCAAAAGAATATGACACACATTACCCAGGAAAACCTTTGCCTACAGCTTTGAATGATCTGTCTTCTAGTGTATCTGCGATAAAATCAGCTGAAAAATTTTACCTTCCCCGTGACGCAATTATCGAACTAGGTAATGGAGACAAGTTAACGAATGTTCAACCAGGTTCAATAAAAAGAAATCCAGATGGCACTTATTCTGCTAAAGGAAATTTGATAACAAAAGGACCCCCAACAGAAGGAACCTCAACAGAAACGGCAGGTTCTGTTATGGATGATTATAATGGGATCCCGGAAGATCAACTAAGTGCCGCAGGAATAACGACAAATAAATACGCTGCAAGCGGCTATGAACCTTATAAAGTTCCTATAATTGGTACGGAAATTGCACATCCGATAGTTGGTCATTTAGTAAAAGGATTATTTTGGTCTATTGCTGTTGTTGGTGCTATCCAGCTTATTGGAGGCATTGCAGGATTTGATAAAGGATTAACTAAATCACTTTCTATTTCTGCTGTCGGCGGCATTCTAGGAGGAAAAGCAATTTATGGACTTTGGGGCAAGGGGGCTGGAGTAATAGGCAATAAGGGCTTGCTTGTTGAAGCAGGAAAGGGGCTGACAAGTTTACAGGCAACTTTAATTGGAGTAGGTGTCGCAGCAGCAATATTCATAGCCACATATAAAAAAGAAAAAAAGAAATTAGTAAGTTTTCAATGTTTGCCTTTTGAACCTATGATTGGCGGGGCAAAGTGCTGAAACTTATATTAGTTATTACAAAACAATATAGCAACTCTGTAGTGTTTACATAACAAAAAGTTTATAAAGTAGTCTAACATCTAATTAAATGCTTGGTCAAGTAAACAAAGTCATGATGAAAAATAATTATTTTATTGAAAAATTTGAAAGGAGGAATGATAAATTAGAGTCTAGTTGAGAATATGTCTGAAGAAATACAAGAAAGCAACGAGCCCAAATTTGGATTGCAGATGATAGTCCTTCAACCCACGACTTTCTGCAATTTAGATTGTAAGTATTGTTATTTACCAGATAAATCTCGTCAAAGAATCATGCCAGTAAGAGTAACTGAGAGAGTTGCGAATTTTATAGATAAAGATGAAAGCCCTGTCAAAACTATGTATCCTTTAAGAATAGTGTGGCACGGTGGAGAGCCATTGGCTTGTGGAATTAATAGGTTCAGAGACTTAGTGGCTCCTTTGACAAGAAAAGGGCTGGAAAATAAAGTTAGGCATAATGTTCAAACAAATGCAACACTTTTAAATGATGATTGGTGTAGTCTATTCAAAGAATATGGCTTCAAAGTAGGTATTAGTATTGATGGCCCAGCAGAACTAAATGCTCAAAGAATTGATAGAAATGGAAAAAGCTCTTATACTCTAGTAATGAAAGGTATAGATTGCTTGCATCATAATGACATTCCATTTTCGATTATTTCTGTAGTTACGAATCAATCTTTAGATAGTGCTAAAGAAATATATAAATTTGCTAGATTAGTAGATTGCGCAAGTCTTTGTGTTAATATAGAAGAAAAAGAAGGAGTTAATCTAGTAGGGTTGCAACACAGTGAAAGAGTTTCAAAGTTTTGGAAGGATCTTTTTGAGATATGGATCGCTAATCCCATAATTCGTGTTAGAGAATTTGATAACGCTCTTGTAAGTATAAAGAGGGTGTATTCAGAACTTGAGCAAAATTCTTCAAAGACAAATGAGGAAATGTCTGGATATATGTACTTCGGTATTCTTCCTTCGATAGCTTCAAACGGAGATGTGGTTCTTCTCTCGCCTGAATTTATTGGTGTTCCTGCAGATAAAAACTACAATTTTGTTGTTGGTAATATTTTAGATCATTCTTTAAGAGAAGTTTTACAAAAAGGTCTAGAATCAAATTACGTGAAAGATTTTGTCCTGGGAGTTAAGAGATGCAAGAATGAATGTGCTTACTATAAATTATGTAAAGGAGGGCAAGCGAGTAATAAGTATTTTGAACATAAAACAACTGCAGCTACTGAAACAGATTTTTGTAGAAACACAAAAAAAGCATTGTTTGATGCAGTCATAGACTCTATTTAATCTAAATATGACAGATTATATTATAAGAAAGCTTTTGGAAAAGAGAGAAAAAATTGAAGAAGCAGCAAGAATGTATTTGCCTCAACAATCAAAAATATCCAGAACTAAAACAGAGCAAGATTTTTCACGCAGGGAATATAGAGATGAAGACTCATTAGAATGGAGGGATTGGGGTGATTGGAGTCAATGGGATCAGGTTTGGGATAAGTTTAATAATACAGATTGGTAAGAATCAGTTTAATTTTTAATCGATCGAAGTATTTTAAGAACTTCCTTAATATATTTAGGATCATTAAAATGATTTCCATTTTTTATTTGTTCTTCAGTAATTTGGATAATTGAAGATGTAAGTTTTTGAGTTGGGTCTGTGCTCAGAGTTTTTTTAAGACTTTCTGGAATTTTTTTTAAAAGTCCAGAACGAACAGCTAAGATACCACTAGGAAAATTAGATCTTATTATTGCTTCTTCAACAGTGTGTTTCTCCCAATCCGAAGCGCCTTCTTTTTCTAAAATCTCTTCCATAATATCCTTAAAATTGTTTTCTTCAAAATTAATAACAATATGCGAAAATTCATGTAATAACACGCTCAAATCTCTTTTAACCGCTTCTTGATCGTTTGTCCTTAAGTTTGTTGTCTCAAGTACTATTAAGGCAGAGGGTCTCGAAAAACCCATTCCAGATCCAGATCTTTCAGAAAATCCAGGTATTAAAGAAACAGGAATTTCCTTGTTGGATAAATTAATGCGAAAGAAATAATTAATATCCTCTAAAGCGCTCTGAAAAAAACTCTCTTTAAGATTTTTTAACATGGTTTCTCTGCGCTCTTTCAAATAATAAAAATCTTTAGAATATAATATAGAAAATCTTGACCAAAACTGATTAATAATTAATAACAAAAGATTTCTATCAGAGTCCTTCAAAACCAATTTAGACCTATGTTTCATTTCAACTAGGCCGCCAGAATGATGAAAACACCACTCAATATTCCCCCAAGACAGTCTTGTTCTAATTTCTTTATATTTATTCAAAAACTCTTTATCATGTTTATCAAGTTCATATTTTTCAGTAAATCTATCTGCTATATGGCGGCGGCTAAGAAAAACACTATTCCAACAAGTTAAAGAGTCCAGAGTCATTAGAAAAGTTCCGGCCTTAGATATAAAAATTCTGAAATTCATTAAACTAACCGACTTCAAGATTTTAAAATTGTTTCCTATTGAGCTTCCGCAATTGTTGTACATTTTACAGTAATAGCAAAGCTTAAAAACCTTACTCTCCTTAAATTAAATATGGGATTAATAGATAAACTCAGACACTATCAGCATAAAGCAGGCATTGCAGCTATAGCTACGGGAAGTTTGCTGCTGGCAGGATGTGAAACAGTTCCTGACGGATATGTCTTACATCATGTAGGAAAACCTACAGTTCCTTACTCTAGTTCTAATAATGAAACTAGCTCTGGTGATTATCTTTTAGGCTCTTTAATTTTTGGAGGAGCTGCATTGAATCAGAATCTAACGCCTCAGCAATCGGCAGCGTTCAGCACTCTTGGCCAAGTTGCTGAAACCGGGGCGATTATTCAAGGACAGAGAGAGGCAGCAAGAGAAGGAAAGAGTCAAGTGAATGTGTATAATAACTCCGAACCTTCAAAAGATAATTCTGAACCATCAGACAATCACCCCATTAAAAAATTAAGTAATGTTATTTTTACATGCAATTACTGGAAAGACCTCAATAATAATAGTTATAGTGATCCTGATGAGTTTGTTGGGATTAAAAGCACTTTTTCTACAAATGAAACTATCGGAGTTATGATACTAAATTCTCATCAAATAAGATTTAGCACATGTCTAAAGATAGTAAATCTGACTAAGCTAGATTATGCACGTCGTCAATTTAGGATAACTGGGTTGCGTGTACCTATGAAAGAAATATTCGAGGAAATCTATGGTGTAAGAATAACTAGCGATAGAGATGGAGAAGGTCTTTTTGGAGTTAAGTTTGACAAAGGTCATTTTACTCCTGGGTCTCACGAAGGATCTTTCTATATTGATAATGAACAGATAGGAAAATCAATAGAATTTGAAGTTAAGTAGCGTTTTTTCTCCTCAGAACATTTATAAATAAGTACTATCTTTTTAAGTCATGAAAAAAAAGAGGAATGAGAAGTTTTTAATTCAGATTGTTATTGTAAATATTTCTCTTTTAATTGGAATGGTTATCTCTACTGCTTTTATTATTTCTCTAGAGGCTAGTATTGTAAGTGCTCAAAACGAAGAAGCAACTATAGTGTCCAAAAAAACAACTGCGATGTCTCATCCCTCTGGGAGCAGTTCAGTTGCAGCTGCTAAATATCAAGTTCTAGTACCTGTAGGAGGAAAAATCTCTGTTTATAATATAGATGGTAAAATTATAGGGGATCCAATTGCAGGGAAAGATATTGACCATTTTTTGATTAAAGATGGAGGAGGTAAAGAAATAGTTTGGAAAGATGGAACAAGTACAGTTGTAACAGATAAACAATATTCTGAAATTACATCTCAACTTTCACAAGGAGTTACTCTACAACCAGGTTATTCTTACAAAGTGCCAATTATCGGAACAGAAATTACCAAGTTTTTTGGAGGGCATTTAGTTCAGGGATTATTTTGGTCTGTTTCTGTTGTTAGTGCCATCCAGCTTATTGGAGGCATTGCAGGATTTGATTAAGATGAGTAAGGTATAATTAGAAAGTAATTTTGAGCTGAAATCACTTTTCGGGATGGACACATTATTCTGATGTATGTTTTTTTAAAAAGAACAAGGAGATACATTATCAAGTTCATAAATATAATCGAAATTATTATCAAAAGAACCATTCTCGTCAGGAACTATTTGTTTTATTCCATTATTAAAAAATTCTCCGCTTTTAGCTTTTATTAGAATAGAGAACATTTTATCCTTTAGTTTTTGGTAAATTAAAAATCCGGCAGGAACAATGTCAAAATTCTCTGTCATTATTCTATTTTTAGAAGCATGAATATTTCCGAGTATTATAAATGTTCTTTTGTTATTAACTAATTTTAGAATATTATCCGAAATTCCTTTTTCCATTTCTTCTTGATTCTTTATTGTGCTTGGGGCAATAAAGAATATCTTTATATTCTTGGGCATTTTTTTAATTAACTTTATGTAATCTTCACTAATCAACCCACTTGTACCAGTTTCTTTAATTAATTGAAAAACCTTATCTAATTCTATATTTTGAAATTCATTAGGTATTTCCAAACCTAAATTAAAATCCTCAGTTTTAGCTAAGTCACTAAATAAATTCAAGAGCAATTCTGGAATTTCTTTTGTTCCATGAATTTCTCCAAATAAGATTAATCTTTTACTTTTTATTTTTGAGAGTATGTCTTGAATCATTTTATTCTATTAAATTATCTGCTACTTCTTTAGTTAGGTTATATCCTGATTGTTCTTCAAGCCATAACCATTGCCCATTAGGATTTAATTCTAAGAAGAAATACTTGCCTTCTTTTGAATAAATGAAATCAAATGCTCCAAAATGTAACCCATAATGTGAGAGCATACTTGAGCAAAAATTCCTTACATTTTTAGGAAGTTCTATCTGATTGTATTTAACATTTTCTAAATCATACCTTCTATAATCAACTTTAGATATTTCTGAATCTTGCGAATGTATTGCAATTCCAGTTGCAGTTTTGTCTGTTGCAACTACTCTAATTTCAAATTCCTTATCAATATATTCTTGAAATAATGAGGGATGACCAGAAACCAGAGATGCGTTTCTCATTTGCTCTTCAGTTACCTTATTAGTGTATATAACCTTGTTTCCTTCGGGAGTTCTAATAACCGCTCCTTTTTGCAACTTGAAACAAATATTACCTTTATGTTTTTCATAAAAGTCTCTTAAATTAATTGGGTCATTAGTTACTATTGTGTCTGGAACATACATTCCATTTTCTAAAGCGAATTTAATCTGATCTAATTTACTATTTGCATAAAAATGGTTTTGGGGGCGATTTACTACTTTCCCTTTATGAGCCATTAATAGACCATCCCATGTTTTCTCACATTCATCGGTAACTAAATCTTGCAAATCTTTAGGCATACCCTTGTTCCTGTCCGGAATCATAATTCTCCTATTCCAGATATTCCAAGAAGGAGTTAATTCTATAGTTCCACTTTCATTGCCAAGTGTATAAATTAAATCTTCAGAAGAAAAACCTATTTTGTAATCTCTTAATAAATTTTCAGTAACAACTGTAAAATTTTCCACTTTTCTTTTGTTTAAATAATCTCTAACAGAAGACGCGTGAGAATCATCTAAATGGGTAAGAATTAAAACTTTCTTTTCCATTTTATTAAAGGCTGAAAAATCTACCAATCGTCTACGGTTGGAATGCCTCTCCATGTACAAATAGTAACTGTAAATCCTGCCTGCACTTCTACTGGTTTTTCAAGATACATCTCTGCGAAAGCAGAGTAACCCCTATCTCTCGGAGCACCTCCACCCAAGTAATCTCTGCCTCTTAAATACTCGTCTCCTTTGGATGCACTCACAGAACCACTTTTTTCAGCAATTCTTTCTAAAACTTCTACCATAGGTTTTTAATAAGATTCAAACTATTTAAACTTTATTGTGTTGCAGACTCAAAAGTCCCGCTTAGGTAACAATGCACAGTAATAGCAAAATTTAAATATTAGCTTTATCTTATACAAGATATGAATTTAAC
>CAZOCP010000029.1:0-7533 GCA_964578345.1 Candidatus Woesearchaeota archaeon | reverse complement strand
CTAACAAAAGCCTTATAATATACAAAAATATTATAAAATCATGAAAAAAAGACTGAAAATACTAGCTGCCTCAGATATTCATGGAGAATCAAAGCTGGCAAAGAAATTGGCAGAAAAAGCAGAAAAAGAAAATGTCGACTTAGTTATATTATGCGGAGATATTCTCGGATGGGTCGAGACTAAAGACATAATAGCTCCATTTAAACGAAAAAACAAAAAAGTGATAATACTTCCTGGAAATTGGGATTCTTTTGCAACAACAGATTTTCTCGCTCAAGTATATGGAATAAGTAATATTCATGGTTATGCATTATCCTACAATAACATAGGATTTTTTGGAGCCGGAGGAGCCACAAACAGCCCTGGTCCTGGAACAATCTCAGAAAAGGAATTATTAAGCACTTTAAAAAAAGCCCACGGAAGTTTGAAAGGTATTGAAAAAAAAATAATGGTTACACACATGCACCCTGCGAATAGCGCATCTGAGTTTTCAGGAATCCCCGGAAGTCAGGCAATCACAAAAGCAATTAAACAATTTAAACCAGACATTCTCCTGCACGGCCATATCCATGAAGCAGAAGGAATAGAACAAATAATAGACAAAACAAAAGTTATAAATGTCGGAAAGCACGGCACCATCATTGAAATTTGAATTGAAATTTGACATCAGAAAGATATATAAACAAAAATTATCATAATAAGTTATGCAATTATTTTCACTGCTTAGAAAAACACTAAGTGAATATAAAAACAATGCTTCAACAATTATAAAATTAGTATTGTTGTTTTATGCCCTCCCAGTATTAATTACATTATCTATCGCCGCTCTTCTTTTCTACAGTACAGGACTTTCTTCAGATATAACTAAAATCGTGGATTTAAGAAATGCATTAAACCAATCAGTACAGGAAAACAATCTTCAATTAGCTGAGCAGAACGAAAAACTTCTTGGAGAAACAGCATTTGATATGCTGAAAAAAGGCGCGATTATTATTATCCCCGTAGGCATACTTTACATAATAGCTTTTTTCATTATGATGCTAGGCTGGCTGTCAATATTCGCAGCATCATTCAAAAAGACAAGATTCTCACTAGCAGAAGCGCTTAAAGAAGCAAAACCCTTTTACTGGAAATTCCTCAGTCTCTATTTCGTTTTTGCAGCTATATTATTACTTGTCCTATTCCTATCATTAATAACAGTATTTTTATTAGCCATAATACAAGAACCTATAATAACAGCGATTCTAATTCTAACAATATTTCTATTAACAATATATCTAGTTATAACATTCATTTTATCTCCATACATTTTAGTAAAAGAAAAGAAAAAAATATTTGAATCTCTTGGTAAAAGCTGGAGGCTCGCGCATAAAAACTGGGGAAAGATTTTCGGATATACTTTTCTTATAGTTATATCTTTAATTATTCTAGGAATGATTATTTCAGGTATAGACTACATAATAACAATCAGTCTAAACCTTAAGATTTTGCATATAATTTTGATTATTGCCCAATATATATTAAACGCATTTATAATCTATCCTATTTTGATTCTATTCTATAAAAACTTCTATCTGGAAGCCAAAAAATAAGAACAAAAGTATAGAGGATACTTTAAAAACCATTAAATCTCCTAAGCATAATGGAAAACTATGGAGAATTTGAAGAAATTACAGAAGAAAACAAAGATAGTCATCAAGAAATACAGGAAGAATCTACTAGGGCAAGAATGCCTAAAAAGGGCGAGTTTATTGGAGTTATACTGCAGAGGTTAGGAGGCAATAGAATGGAAGTGAAAGCAACAGATGGAAAAACTCGCAATTGCCGTGTTCCAGGCAGATTCAAACGCTCTCTCTGGCTCAGGCCAAACGATATAGTATTAATCACACCATGGTCAGACGATGATAGTAAGGGTGATGTAATCTTCAAATATAATTCATCAGCAATAAATCAGCTCAGAAAAAAAGGGCTGATTAATTCTCTGAAAAGAGAATTTTAATCTTTTACATCTTTATGCGCGCCTCGGCTTAACCTCAAGGACAAAAGTCCTCGATGGCAGTCAAGAATTTCCAATTCTTGATGAGGCGAAGTTTGTTTGGGATTCATCAAAGTTCAATGAACTTTGAGTGCCATCAAGAATCAACTTAAGGAGATTCTTGAGGTTTGGATGCTAATAACATAAAGAAAAGCTTTAAATTCCTTGCAGAATAGAAATAAATATGAATAATGAAGCAAGTGAAGATCCTAATTTTTTTAAAATAGAGAAAAAATGGCAGAAAATCTGGGAAGAAAAAAGTGTGTTTAAAGTTTCTGAAGATAAGAAGAAAAAAAAGTTTTATGTCCTTGAAATGTATGCATATCCTTCTGGTACAGGGTTGCATATTGGACATGCTTTTAATTATATTATAGGGGATATTTTCGCAAGATTCAAGAGAATGTTAGGGTTTAATGTTCTTCATCCTATAGGATACGATTCTTTTGGGCTACCTGCTGAGAATGCCGCAATTGAAGAAAACATTCATCCCAAGAAATACACTAATGATGCCATAAACAGATTTATCGAACAGCAAAAATCTCTTGGATTAAGTT
The DNA here is from genome assembly GCA_964578345.1 of Candidatus Woesearchaeota archaeon. Taxonomy (GTDB): domain Archaea; phylum Nanobdellota; class Nanobdellia; order Pacearchaeales; family GW2011-AR1; genus VGKP01. The sequence goes on along the minus strand of CAZOCP010000029.1, from coordinate 4,944 downwards.
TTGATTGGACTAGAAAACTGCAGAGCCATGATCCTAATTATTATAAGTGGAATCAGTATTTCTTCCTGCAGTTTTTGAAGAAGAAAATTGCTTATAGAAAAAAGGCTGCTGTGAATTGGTGCACAAAATGCCAAACAGTGCTTGCCAACGAACAAATTCATAATGGAAGATGCTGGAGGCACAAAAGTACAGAAGTTCAAATTAAACAGCTTGAGCAATGGTTCTTGAAAACTACAGACTATGCAGATGACCTGCTAAGAGAAGCAGATAAATTAGATTGGCCTGAAAAGATTAAAATAATGCAGAAAAATTGGATAGGGAGAAGCGAAGGGACAGAAGTTATTTTTAAAATTAACAATAATTCATGGAATATTTTTACAACAAGACCTGATACCATTTTCGGGGTAACTTTTTTGGTTGTTTCAGCACAACATCCTAACTTAATGGAGCTTGTTGTGCCAAGGCAAAAAACAGAAGCCGAAGCATTTTTGAAAAGAATAAAATCGACAAAACAAGAAGATATTGATAAGACGGAAAAAGAAGGATTTTTTACCGGATCCTATGCAATACATCCTCTAACCGGAGAAAATATTCCTGTTTGGGCAGGTAATTTCGTTTTGGCAGATTATGGCTCTGGGATGCTTATGGCTGTTCCTGCGCATGATCAAAGAGACTTTGAGTTTGCAAAAAAGTATAAAATTCCAATCAAATTAGTTGTACAGCCAGAAGATAAAAAGATTGAGGTAAAAAATATGAAAGAAGCATATGAAAGCTTTGGAGTTTTAGTGAATTCAGATGGGTTTGATGATTTACAAAGTGAGGAAGCTAAAGAGCACATTACAAAAGCTCTGGAGGAGAAGAAAAGAGGTAAGAAGATAATTCAATACAAGCTTAGAGATTGGCTGATAAGCAGACAAAGATACTGGGGAACACCTATTCCAGTTGTTTATTGTGATGTCTGCGGAATTATACCTGTACCTGAAAAAGAACTGCCGGTTTTATTGCCAGAAAAAGCAGAATTTGGAAAAGGAAACCCGCTTGAGATAAATAAAAAATTCATAGAAACAAATTGTTATAAATGCGGTGGAAAAGCAAGGAGAGAAACTGACACAATGGACACTTTTTTTGATTCAAGCTGGTACTTCTTGAGATTTACCGACGCCTTGAATAAGAAAGAGCCATTTGATAAGAAGAAAGCAGAATATTGGATGCCCGTAGACTTTTATATTGGTGGAGCAGAACATGCCTGCATGCATTTAATTTATGCTAGATTCTTTACAAAAGCTTTGAGAGATCTTGGCTTTTCAAATATTAGCGAGCCTTTTAATAGATTATTTAACCAAGGAATGATTCATGGAGAAGACGGGTTTGTCATGTCAAAATCAAGGGGAAATGCTGTTGATCCTGCTGATGTATTTTCTAAATATGGCGCAGATTCTCTAAGAATGTTTTTAGTTTCTATGTCTTCTCCTGATAAGGATTCAGTATGGAGCAGTACGGGCGTTGAGAGCTCTTCAAAATTTTTAAAGAAAGTTTATTCTTATGTTAAGAATTCAAAGATTGGAAAGACAAGCAGGAAAGTAGAGAGTAAACTTCATCAAACAATTAAAATTGTAAGCGAAGAAATTGAGTGTGTTAGATATAATCTAGCTTTAATAAGGATAAGGGAGTTATTTGATTCTTTTGAAAATAATATTGCCAAGAAAGATTTAGAGGATTTCATTAAAATTCTCGCGCCTTTCTGCCCGCATATTGCAGAAGAGCTTTGGGAAATGCTTGGCAACAAAGGATTTATCAGCTTAGAGAAATGGCCTGTCTATAATGAATCTAAGATAGAAGAGAAATTTGAGCAGATTGAGAGAGTTCTGGAAAAGACGGTTTTTGATATTTTGAGTGTTTTAAAAATCTTGAAGGATAAGAGAAAAGAAGACTCGGAGAAAGTTTATCTTTATGTTTTACCAAATGAAAAGGATTATTATGATGCTTCTTTGCTAGCAAAGAAAGTTGGTAAAAGTATAGAAATTTTTGCTGTGAATGATAAAAATAAGTATGATCCTGGAAATAAATCATCAAAAGCAAAACCTGGCAAGCCGGGAATCTATGTCGAATAAATGTTCTATCTAACAAGTGCAGGCATTGCTCCAAGTAAATTAATAAGGACGCCCATAGATAGATTAGCTCTATAATGATCAATATCAGATAAATCCCAAGCATTAACATGTTGGATTGTACGCTCAGAAGTAATTTTTGTCGCGCAGACAAGCCCAGAGCCTTTTCTCATCATGCGATAATATCGTTCAAACTTTGCAGATTCCAACCACGTCTCAAATTTTTTCACAGGCACAATGTCATCTGCGAGAATTCCTGAAATATGAATAATATCTCCAAAATTTTCATCAGCAATTCCCAATTTATGACAATTTTCATAACCTTTAAACATATAATCTCCTAAAAGATCTCTCTCAAATTTTTTAAGATCTCTAGATAATCTAATTTTCGCTTGCCTGTATTTAATATTCTCATCTCTCGAGAGCAGATTCTGATAAAGACTTTCGCGCCATTCATCACGTTTACTTCTAAAACAACTCATAACATGATCTCTCAACTGATGCCCTGGAGAAATTCTAAGAAATTGAATGTCTGCTTCATAAGTTAAAGACTCAAGATATTTTAATAAATTATTTACATCTATTTCGGTTGCTCTAGACTGTGTTCCAAAAATATTTTTAGTACTAAGCTCATAATATTCCTTAATAGACCTAAAAAAACAGCCAAAAGAGCTGACTCCTTTAAAATAATCATCTATATACTCAATTGGAATAGTGGTATAATCCAATCTCAATTCAGTTTGTGAAATAGCCTCCTGGGGAATTGAAGCCTGTACAACAGATCCTAAATGTTTTCCAATACCCAACCAGCTTATGTCTTCTATAGGAAGTCTTTCCTTAAAACTTAAATCAAGATTCTCGCTCATATTTTACAGATTATTTTTTAAAGTGAGCCAATTTCTAAAAGATCATTATCTCTAAATAGTGACTGGCTATATAAATTTAATTGTACAAAAAAATAAGCTTTGAAAGTTCTATGTATATTTAAATAAAAAAGTCCTAAATATAATATGAAAAGCGAAGTTTGTTTGATGCCAGAACAATGCAGAAAATGCGGCCAGCTGTTTGACCTCAGCTATGACCTTGAGGGCATAAACACTGAAAGGATAATGGCAGAATTACTTCGTGTAAAGCTAGGCGGCAAAATGCTGTTGTGCTGGAAATGCAGAAACAGAAAAGAACAATGGTGATAGAGTAATAAAAGAAAATAGAGAAGATTTTACAAGAAAAAACTATGCAAAAAATAAGTCAATAATATTTATTAAGCATTATCTGGCAGATATTTGATGAATGAGTTTATTATTTTTATTATCCTGTCAATAGTACAGGGGATAACAGAATGGTTTCCAATATCAAGTTCTGCGCATCTAATTTTAATAGCAAAACTCTTTAATTATGCTCCTTCTTTTGATTTTATTGTTGCAGTGCATCTAGGCACTCTAATGGCTGTCTTTGTATATCTTGGAAGAGACATTGTTGACATAATAAAAGACCTTGCAAGGTTCAAATTCAAAACAGAAAAAGGGAAATTAGGAATTGCAATAATAATTGCGACTATTCCGGCCGCTATAATCGGGCTCACAATTCATAATTTAATTGAAAACATCAGAGATAATATCCTTCTTATGGCAATCGGTCTAGGAATAACTTCTTTATCTCTCTTCATATCTTCTATCACACCCAAAAAAGAAACAAAAACTATAAATTACAAAAAAGCCGCGCTCATCGGTCTTTCCCAAGTTCTTTCTTTATTTAGAGGAATTTCTCGAAGCGGCTCAACAATTAGCACAGCTCTCATTTTAGGAATAGATATGAAAAACGCAGTGAAATTTTCATATCTTATTTCAATACCTATAATAATCGGCGCAAACATTATTGAAATAGGAAACCAGAAATTGTCTCCTATATTATTTTTACCAACTTTAATTTCATTCATTGTAGGAATTGCTTCCATTCATGTTTCATTTAAATACATTTTAACAAATAGAAAAAATCTGAAATGGTTTGCGATATACACTATGCTCCTTGCACTCGTAATTATAATTGGAATTTTATTTTGAGCACAAGAGAATTTCTATCTGAAATTCTCTGTTCAGGAAAATCACAGGGATTTTCCTGCATCCCCAAAGTCCCAAAAAAACCTCGCCTCATCAAGAATTTCCAATTCTTGACTGCCATCGAGGACAAGAGTCCTCGAGGTTTAAGCCGAGGCGGCACATCATTTTTTTAATACTAAAACAGAATTTTCTCTCAATACTAAAATTGAAGCTAAAATATTTACTTATGAATACCTAACTCTTGCGCAACTATGTTTTCTTTAATCTGTTTTATATAAATATTATATTGTACTTGAGCGTCTTCCACTTTAAATACCGATAGCTTTTCAATACTACCAGAAAGTAAAATCTTTGTTTCATGCGCATTCATAATTTTAATATAATCTAAAACTGAATCTTTGTTGTCATCATAATATCTTATAATTTGTCCATTTGGTCTTGTTACAGTTACTATATGACCGTTTGATTTATCCATTATTACACGGTCTTCACCAATCTTGCCATTATAAATCTGCTGTCTACCACAACCAACACTACCTAAAGCCAATGCTCCTGCCAAAACAATTGTTCTTAATGTTTTTTTATTTGACATTTTAATTATGTAAAAATATAATTCTTTCCCTTTTAAATATATATTGTCTACTACTATTAAGATAATCCTATTTTTCTTAAAAATCTTATTATGTCAAGGAACTTGACAGAAAACTCCATACTTTAGTATGGAGTTGTTCCTTGAACACAAGAGAATTTCAGATAGAAATTCTCTGTTCAGGAAAATC
>CAZOCP010000028.1:0-7551 GCA_964578345.1 Candidatus Woesearchaeota archaeon | reverse complement strand
TATTTAAGCGTTATGGATTAATTCTATAATACTAAATCTCATTCGGAGATACTATTTTTGGCTTTGGCTTTTAGTCTAGGCTGAAGGAAAAAGAAAATTTCAAGAAAAATTAATATTGATTAAGGATATTTAGTTAATATCTATCTTCTCCTCTAATTTTTAAGAATAACAGCATTAATACAACCTTCCTGGCTTGGACGGTTAGTTATGCGAGCTTTTCCCAGAGACGTTTCAATAATTGCTCCTTTTATTAATCTGTTCTGGCGGGCTAAGAAAGGGTTCTGAGGAGTTTCTTCAACGTTTTTTATTTCTGCTTTTTTTGCTTTTCCATCAATCATAATATTGGCAGTATTTGTTTTTAGGAGTACTGTTTTCATGCTGCCTCCTCTTGTTCTTAAGTGTTTTAGCTTTGTTTCTCCAAGTGTTACTGCTCTTTCCTGGCCTTTATGTTCAAATGCCCTCTTTTTTCTCAAAGAATGGTATCTTCCGCCCGTGATTTTTTTTCCAGTATTCATATTTTGAAATGAATTTAGGAGGTTTAAATAGCTATTGCTATGCAAAATTTTAATTTATTTCTGTTAAGTAACACGATAAATTTAAATAGCACTTGCGTGAGAGGCAGATATGGTTAATGGTATTGAAAGGCCTCTTGATCTTTTGAATGTATCGAAGGGAAAGGAAGTTTTAGTTCAATTGAAGGGAGACAGGCAGTTTGTGGGAACTCTGCTGGCTTTCGACATTCATATTAATACTGTTTTAGATAATGCAAAAGAAATGCAGGATGGAGAAATAAAAAAAAATATAGGACTTACTTTTTTAAGAGGCGACACGATAATTTTTATATCTCCTGCCACGACTTCTCTTAAGAAATAAAGCGAGGAACCCAAATCATTCGTTTTCCTAGACTTTTATGATATCAAAATCTTTGGCGATTGATGTGTTTTTGAAGACTTTCTTGGCTTCCTTTTCTATTATATGCAGAGAATGCTCATAGCGTTCGGATATATGAGTCAATATTAATTTTTTGACTCCTGCTTTTTTTGCTATCGAAGCTGCCTGTGCAGAAGTAAGATGAAGATATTCTTTTGCATGCTCTGCTTCTTTTTCTGAGAATGTAGCTTCTGTTATTAAAAGGTCTGCCTTTTCAGCAAGTTTTATTGCATTTTCATTCATTGCAGTATCTAGAATTACTGAGACTTTTTTCCCTTTTTCCAGATAACTAACACTTGATGCTTTTATTGTTTTACTTTTGAGGACAATATCTTTTCCTTCTGCAAGCTGTCCCATAAGAGGGGTATTTGGCAATTTATATTTTTTCAGCTTTTTTTTGTCCAAATGTATTCTATCTTTCAGCATTATAGAGTATGCCAGAGCGGGAGGGCCATGCCGCATATGCTGAGTTTCAAGAGCAAAGATTTTGTTTTCTAGAAAAATTCCTGAAGAAATTTCATAAACTTCTAAATTAATTTTTATTCCATTGATTAACTCAAGAATTCTTGATATATACTCTTTTGTTCCGCGCGGGCCGTATAATACCAAATTTTTTTTATATTCCGACATTGCTAAGCTTTGAAATAATCCTGGCAAACCTAAAATGTGATCGCCATGCCAATGAGTTATTAAGATGCGTGTTAATTTTGTAGGGGAGATAGATGCTATTTTGAACTGGCGCTGGATTCCTTCGCCGCAGTCTATTAAAATGTTTTCGTTAAGAAAGGAAAGCAGTATTCCAGTATGGTTTCTTAGTCTCGTTGGAATTGCATTTCCTGTACCTAAAAATGTTATTTTAATATCCTCCATTATTTTGAATGAAGAATGATATTTATATAACTTTGCTGTTTTTATAGACACGAGACATTATATTCTGGACAATGTGAACTGTCAAGCCTGAACCATGAGGGCATTCCAGATATCTGATAAGAAGAAGGGTTGCTGGGCGAGAAGTAAATGTAATCTACAACTGATTTTTGCTCTAGCGGAATGCCCTGCTTAGATAAATCCGGCAGGTATACTAATGATTCTATCCCATTTTGACTTGACGCATAGACGCCCTGTAAACGATTGATGAAGCTTGGTGCAGATAGAGAATGCTTGTAATAATATCTGTTGACATGGTCTGTTAGGTTTGATACGTCTGGACCCTGAGCAAAATTAGTGTAATTAGTCTTTAAAAATTGCCTGGTTATTTTTCCTTGTGTGTTTACTAAGTAAATAGGATCTTCGAAACTTGATATAGGTATTTGAACTTCTGTTACAAGAGTGGTGTTCCAAGAAGCCAAATTGCTATTATCAACCATAAATAACTTAGTTTTTAGAGTAACGTTTATATGCCAAGGAGAATTTTGGTCTATAATTAATTCTGGGTCGTAGAGAGTTAAATTAATATTTATATTTTGGGCTTTTTGCTGAAGAGAGTTGCTTATATCAGTAAAATTTGCGCCGATCATTAATTCCTGCCAGACTCCTGCAAGTGTAGCATTAAAAAAAACTTCCTGGAATGATGAATTAAAATTAGAGATGTAGATTCCAGAGTCTGTTATTTTTTTCTCTATTATCAAGATACTTCTAAAGCTTGTGACATATACTTTTCTTTCTAGATCTTCTTTCATGGAAAGGATAAAGCTGTTCATACTCTGCACTCTTTTCTGGACCGCTTCTCTTTCTCCTATCACTGAGTAGAAAATAGGTGATAGAGCGATTAAAGTTATAAAGAATAAAATAATAACTGTAAAAAAAACCCCCCTCTTATTTATTAGTTCCATGTCCTTATTTGCACCTCTGTTGACCATGTGTATGGCACTCCTGTTACCGCAGACTCTTCTATCTGCAAATTTTGATCAGATAGTTTAATATCGCTTTTTTGATTGTTGTTAAAGTCTAATGCTCGCAAGAGAAGGAAGGCTGCTGTCTGGAAGGAATCCTGTTGATCATAAACGATTTGATTTTCTTGATATAAGCAGGTAGTTGTTCCGATATATGATTTTGGTATTTTAATTGTTGCATTGGTATTGTCTTCAAATTGAATTGTCCAGATACATCCTACTGCTGTTGAGGAGATTGGAGTAAAAGAGGACGCGTTTTTTATAAATGTGTAAATTATTTTATTAGATTGCGAGCCTGTAGAAATATTTCCGGGCGCTACTCCGGTTGTTATTTTTACTGTGTTGTTATTTAGTATATTAATTAAACTAATGGGGATACCTATTGCGTATGGATCTCCGAGCTCTTGGTAGCTGTTTCCATAAGTGCTAAGATTATATATTGAGGCATTATTAATTACAACTAGAGATGTCCATTTAGGGCCTGAATATGAAACTGCTTTGGCTTCTACAAGTTTTGTGTCTGGAGGAATGGAAAATGTTCCTGTATCTGTGTTGTCAAATTGTTTTTCGAGAGAAAGAAGAATCCCATAAGGGATTGAAGGCTTAATATGACTGAATTCTATGTACGAATCTGAATATAGTTTTGTCGAAATGTTTCCTGAAACTTGTGATGTTTGTTCAGCAAAGGATATTTTTAATATTTCATTTGCTATTTGAGTATAAAATTCTTTTAGTTTTATCGCATCGTTACTTGCGTAGAAGCCGCCATTGCCGCATGCAGCAATATTTTTTAAAGTGAAGTTTGCGAAATTACACGAGGCTATTGGCCCGAATCCAATAGAATAGACGGTGGAATTTAATTCTTTGTATATTCTACAAGAACTGTAATTTGCATTCATTGCTGGAAAAGAGTTTTCTTCTGAGCAGGCATCTTCGTCGGCATTACAGCTTATTCCTGCTGTGTTGTTTCCACTATACGCTGCAGGAATTTCAAATACTGTTTTCCACTTTGTTCCATTATATTCTACAATTGTTGCTCCCTGTCCAACAGCATAGATCTTTTCTGCAAAAACTCTTAAATCTCTGATAGAATCTCCAGAAGAATTTAGGTAGGAGGCTGACCAGGAATTTCCAGAATTCTTCATTATCCTGATGCTTCCTACATTTCCTCCGCCTGCAAAAAATGTTGTTGCGTTATATGCATTTACTGTATAAAGGTTGCTGGTAGTAGAAGAGCTTACCGAACTCCATGAAGCACCATTCCATTCTACGATTTCACCTATGGATCCAACTGCAAATCCTTTTGTTGCATTGATTATTTTTATACTTTTTATATTTGTTATTAATGTTGGAGAAGTGTAATCAGTAGTCCAAGATGAACCGCTGTCTACTGATTTATAGATTACACTTCTAGTTCCCGTGGTTCCGCCGACAAATATCAGTGTCCCATTATAAATCTCTATTGCGCTCATAGTCCCTGCTACTGAGGATTGTGTGCTCCATGAACTGCCATTCCATTGAATTACAGAACCAGCAGATGTGATTGCTTTGGTCAGAGTGCCATTTAGAATGTCTATACTGTTAATTTGGGTTGATGTAGGAGAAGCTATGGCCGCCCATATAGCGCCGTTCCATTGTAGTATAACTCCGCTTGAGCCTGCTGCAAATCCGAATGTTATGTTATATATATCTAGATCATATACTGTGGCAGATGTCGGGGAAATTAGCTGATTCCAGGAATTATTTGCTTTTTTCAGTATAATTCCTGCAAGTCCTCCAGCGTATACTTCTTCTTCGTTAATGGAGCCTGCTCCATTAATATTTCTGCAATCAGAAGTGCTTCGCAAATTTGTCACTCCGTCGGTCATTGTGACAATAAATTTTTTTCTTGAACTATTGCTTTGCGATTGTAAAAGCAAATATGCTCTATTAATTGCACATGATACGCATGTTGCTCCAGAAGGAGAATAGCTAGTTATTGTATCGTTTAACAGAGTTTTATTAGTAGTCAAGTTTACATATTTTGTGTCAGCGTTATTGCCAAATGAAACAAGACCTATTCGATTATTTGAACCTGTTAATATGTTTGCTACGAAATCATAGTCTAGACATTTAGCCAAGCTGATTCTTTTTGTCGTTGATGTATTAAGCAAAGGGTCGCTGCAGTTTCTGCTTGTTCCTGTACTGTCGCTATTAAGCCTCCAGTCCATGCTTCCAGATGTGTCTGTAATTAGAATTACGTCTGCGTTTCCTGTGCCGTTAAAGCCTGCTTCTTGGAGACCAATTCTGATAGGGACTGTTGCGTTGCTTATTGAATTATAGTTTAATAGCGTTGAAATGGTACTGTCTGGAATTGTTGTGTTCGTTTCTACGGGGCTGGTGCTGTTAAATATAGTTACGTTTCCTATTGTTATAAATAGAGTTTGATTTGTTTTATAATGCAGGAACAGATCTAATTTTTGCAGCTGGCCTGGAATATATAATCCATCATATATATTTATCAGACCGTCTATTCCATAGAGATACTGTCGAGTCGGCTGCTGATACTCTAGGTTGCTTTCATAGGTTATTTTTATAAATCCTCCTGCTACATATAAATTATTATTTCCCTTTATCTCTATAATATTTGCTCCATTGGAAAATTGTGCGGTAGGCAGAATATATTTTGAAGGCGTTGTTTCATTAGTTGAGCTATTGTAAATGCCTATATAGTTTCCATTAATGTAAATCGTGAAATTATTATTAATGGAAATCTCCATTTCTGCAGTGCTGATGTTTCCTTGATATTCAATTCTTGCAGTGATATTTCCATCTCCTATATATCCTCCAAAGTAAGTGTATTTTGTGAGAAGAGAGTTTGTAAGAAAAGCCTTGGCTGAGAATCCTGTCAAGGTTTCTCCTTCCTTTAAGCCGGTAATAATCTGCCGCGTAGTTTCAATATTTTTTGCTGTTTCATATGGAGTGATATTTTTTGAGGCTAGCAACCTGGTCCCGTACCATATGCCTATGTTTTGGGAGAGAGTAAGATTTCCTAAAATAACTTCTGTAAATTCTTTGGCTAATGTGAGGTTTGTGACATAGAATTCTCCTATTTGCTCTAAGATAGAATTGTTTGTGTTGTTGATTATTTTCTGCTCAATTAGCGAGCGGGCGTAAGGATTGTCAAAATCTCCAACTTTTAGAGCAGAAAGAGAGGACACTAGATCATATGTTAATTTCGTAGACTTTTTTTCTGTTTTAATTACTGGATAAATAGCCAGCAGGAGGATTAATACTATGCTTAATGCAATTAGAGCGTCAATGCTGAAAAATACACCTGCTTTTTTTATGTTTATTCCCATATTTGCAATATTAATGTTATAGGTTTATCCTTATAAATTGTCACCCGATTTATTTGTATAAGTTGTTCTGCATTTATATTTTGCATGCCTATTCCTTGAACCGGAGAGCCATCAATCAATATGGGTTCTGAGAAATTAAAATAATAGTTGTAACGTGTTTGAAGTAGAGAACGTGTTTTTTGATAATTTGCATTTGCAAGTCCATTGAAATTTTTAAGCTTTGTTTCATTAATCTTATTAAATGTTATTAGGCCAGGAGTTACTACATTGTTGACATCCCAATTTATAGGATATCCTTCTGAAAGAAGGATATTTGCGATGCTTTCAGCTTCATTCTTCATGGAACTCAAGATGTTCTCGGTTTCTGCTGTGATATTTATCATGTAAAGGTAGAGCAATACGAATGAGATGAAGAATACTGCCGCCGCTATCATTAAATCAAACCCCCACGCTTGCGCTTTTTTTTTATTCAAATTATTTTTATGTGCTGATATTAGCAGGTCTTTTGTCAATTTTAATGCCTTTTTTAGTAATTTCAAATTTATGTATTTTTTCAGAATGTTTTGTACCCCTCATTTTTAATATTTCTACATATCTTTGTCTGGTGTCTTTAACTCTTGTGAAATATAAAATTATTATAGCATCTGACTCAAATTCTACTGATTTGGACGAAGAGCTATTTTCCTGATCATCTTCGACTGTAAGAAGAGAAGTACAGTTCCACTTTTTTATCATATTGAATAAAGAAAGCGCGGCTTCTCTTTTTGCCAACTCATCTTCGAATAATAGCGCGAAAGAAGTAATACTATCTATTACTATCCTGGATATTTTTCTGCTGACGATAATTGATTCTATGGAGCCACCTCCTTCTTCCAGCATAGTTTTTACTTTTGAAGGAGTATACTCTAAAAATGTAAACAGTCCGTTGTTCTCGTATTCCTGCAAGTCCCATCCGAATTCTTTCATGTTTTTGTAGAACTGATCTTTTTTTTCTTCGAAGGTTACATAAAGGCATTTTTCATTGTTTTTAAGTCCGCATACTAAAAATTCTGTTGCAAAGATTGTTTTGCCGCTGCCAGGTCCGCCTATTACAATGTTTGTCGAGTTTATTTCAAGACCTCCTTCTATTAGATCATTAAAACCTTCAATTCCAGTAGATATTCTGGAGATCTTATTTTTTTTATCCAGGGACTTATTCTCTTTTTTTACCCTTTTTTTCATGTTTTATTATGTAGGGAGGTGTATAAAAATTTATCTGGATGGCTTAGTTGAAAGTCTCTGTTGAGACAGGAGAACAAACTGCGGCCGTCAAAAATCTTTTATGGATTTTTGAGGCTGAGAAACTCTTTGAGTTTCTGATGGCCATCAAGAACATAGAGTTCTTGAGG
>CAZOCP010000027.1:0-8174 GCA_964578345.1 Candidatus Woesearchaeota archaeon | reverse complement strand
TCTGTCGCTTTCAGCGAGCTTGAGCCGGCCATGTTTAAATAAAAGACTTTTCTCGATTGCGTTGAGCTTATGACATTAAAAGAAGTTTTTTAGAGTAACTAAAAAATATCAATAGCCGAAAATTTAATATAGTAATATGAAGTAAATAGTCTAATGAATAGGAAAAGATTCTACTTGATATTTGGGCTTATACTAATTGGAATCATTCTTATTGGCGGTTATGTTCAGCAAGAAATTGTATCTCTAGAAAAAGATATAACGCAAACCAAAGGCATGGGAAATTTGTGCTCTTCACTACACGAATGTTTTGTTTTTTGCAAGAACAAGGTGGGATTGTGCTTTGATTTCTGCAAGAAAAATCCAGCACATGAATTATGTGTGGTTCCGGAAGCTGCAAAACCTCAAGAATGGGTTAAAGACGTTATAATACAGCCTCTTCCTGAAGGAGCTTCAAAAGTGCGGCTAGTCTTGTATGCGCCACTGGATGCAATTCTGCTCAAAGAAATAGGCGCTTATGGTGCTCATCCTGGTGGTCATAGCGAAGGCCTTGATCATGAATGGATACCAGTCAAAAAAGAGGTTGTAATTAGAAGCTGGGCTGGCGGTTATGTTGTATGGGCTAGGCCAGATTCAGGTGATGCAGGTTATGACAAGGGCCAAATGAATGTTGTTATTTACTATGGTGATGGATTGTGGGGCGAGCACATGGGTTTAGATAGAAATAGGGTCCTTGTAAAAGAAGGCCAGAGAGTAAAAGCTAACGACCCAATTGGATATGGGATACTGGAAGATTCAAGTGGATATGAGACGGTGGACTATCAATTTGGTGAATTTAATCTCGCAGACCAGCATAGGCGTGACGGAGTGGTGTATTGGTATATCTTTGTCAAGGAAGCTACATTAGTCTCGCCGTTTGATTATCTTCAGGACGATGAAAAACAAAGGCTTGAAGAGAGATGGCAAAAAGAAATAATTGATGCTCATTTATTAAAAGGTGAAGCTGTGTCTGGAGTTGTAGCTACACCATGGGAACCGTATCTAACAAATCCAATTTTATTTCACAGAGAGTATAACGGAACTCTTATTGGCGAATGGTTTTTAAAAAACAAGCCTTGGGAATTTGATAATGCTCCTGATATCTTAGTATTTTCTATTAACAATACAAAATACTACAACAAGCAGCGGGTCACTGGAGTAGAAGATGGCAGCGGGCAGCCGATACTTTCAGGAGATTGGAATACAGATTACAAGGAAGGCAGGCTCATTATAAGTACACCCGATACTACTTATTACGGAATATTTAAACTTGATGAGTCTGAAGATCAAGCACAATTAAAAATTGAATATCAACAAGGATCATATCCTTCCTCTTTTTCTCAAAAAGCATTGACATACACAGAACGTGAGACAGTTTCAAAAGCAGCAGAAAGATTCTATTGGCAATATCCAGAATATGACCCTCGCAATTGGTAGATTGTATCAATTGAGGCGACCTCTGGAATTACAGATAACATAATCATACCATAAATTTTGTCATGATGTCAGGAATGCGGTACAAACCGCGCCCTTTAGGGCGCTGCATTCCTGAGCACAAGAGAATTTCTATCTGAAATTCTCTGTTCAGAAAAATCCCTGTGATTTTCCTGCATCCAAACCTCAAGAATCTCCTCAAGTTGATTCTTGATGGCATTCAAAGTTCATTGAACTTTGATGAATCCTAAACAAACCTCGTCTCATCAAGAATTGGAAATTCTTGATTGTCATCGAGGACAAGAGTCCTCGAGGTTTAAGCCGAGGTATGCGCAAGGATTTTTTGATGTCAAGATTCTTGACGAAAACCTTGGCTTTTAAGCCAAGGTTGAATCTTGAGCATCCAAAACACGAGCGCCTGTCACAAACCTCGGCTTTTAAGCCGAGGTGGCGCATCGTGTTTTTGATATTATGAATAAAAAGGATGTTAACATAACTTATATATAGATAAATGACATTTTAAAATTAATGAATGATTTAACAGAAAAACTAGTTAGGGAACTTGAAATAAGAAATTTCTCAAAGAATACTGTTAAGTCATATAGTTTTTCAGTTGAAAGTTATTTAAAATATATCCTAAGTAAAAAAATGAATAAGTATTATATTAAAATTTCACAAGCTTCGATTAAAAATGTAAAAAGTCCTTTAGACTCATTATAAAAATGGCAGTAGAAGATTTTATCCAGTTCAGTGATGTAAAACAAACAGTTGAAAAAGAAATCAAACCAAAACCTTCTGTAGCAGAACTGACTACTATTGAGTCTCCTGGAAAGCCAAGTCCGGCTAATATGCTTGAAAATAGTAATGAAAAAAAAATTTTCAGAAAAAGAAGAATAAAAAAAACTGAAACAGCAGAAGCGAGTTTTATCAAAAGTCCAACTCGCGATGCAATTTTGATAATTACAGAGAAGCCGCAAGCAGCCCAAAAAATTGCGAGAGCATTAGGAAAACCAAGAGAATACAAAGAAGAAGGCGTGTCTTACTATGAAATTGAAAAAGGAGGAGAAAAAATTATAGTCTCTTCCGCTGTGGGACATTTGTTTAATCTAACATATGCACAAGGTCAGAAGGGCTGGCCTATTTATGATTTATTATGGGAGCCTTCATTCAATAGAAAAAAATCTAGCTTTACTAAAAGATATTTTAATCTTCTTAAAAAATTATCCAGAAGAGCAAAAGAGTATATTATTGCCACAGACTATGATGTCGAAGGCGAAGTTATAGGATGGAACGTATTAAGGTTTATTTGCGGGCAGGCTAACGGAAAGCGTATGAAATTCTCCACTTTGACTGATTCTGAAATAAACAAATCATTTGAAAAAACTCTTCCGGAACTTAATTGGGGTAATGCTTATGCAGGAGAAGCAAGGCATTTTATCGACTGGCTATACGGCATCAATCTATCTAGAGCATTAATGTCAGCATTAAAAAGAACAGGATCATTCAAGATTCTTTCAATCGGAAGAGTTCAGGGGCCTGCATTAAAACTCATAGTAGACAAAGAGAATGATATCTTAAATTTTAAATCGAGACCATTTTGGCAGATCTTTGCTCATGCTGGAGGAGTTGTGTTCCAGCATATTAAAGATATTTTTGACGAACAGGAACTTTCTAAATTCAAAGACATCAAAGAAGGAAATGTTGAAACAAAAAAATCTAAAGAGAATGTGCCTCCTTTTCCTCCATTTGATCTAACTACCCTACAAAAAGAAGCATATCGGCTTTATAAAATAAACCCATCTGAAACTCTGCAGATTGCTCAGAAACTCTACTTAGGAGGGCTGATTTCATACCCTAGGACCTCTTCACAAAAAATTCCAAATGAAATTGAGCCTCATAAAATTTTGAAGGCGCTTGTTAAAAACTTTCCAGAAGCAAAATCAGCGAAAAGAACAAAACCAGTAGAAGGGGGAAAAACTGACCCTGCACACCCATCAATCTATCCTACAGGAGATTTTCAGCAGATAAGCGAAAAAGAAGAGAAGCTGTATAATATTATTGTAAAGAGATTTATAGCTTGTTTTTCAGATGACGCTAAAATTGCGACAAAAAAACTAACACTTACTGTGTTATCAAAATCAGAAGATATTATTTTTACTGCATCAGGTTTAGAAGTTCTTGAAAGAGGATGGGCTTCATTTTATCCTTACGAATTTGAAGAGTTCTCTATTCCAGACCTTTCAGGAAAAATTATTATTGATAAAATAGATATCCAACAGAAAGAGACACAGCCGCCACACCGCTACACTCCCACATCTTTAGTTTCCCTGCTCGAAAAAAAGAATTTAGGAACAAAGTCTACTAGAAGCATGATAGTAGAAACATTGTTCGAACGGGGCTATTTAGATGGAAAAAGTATTAGAGCAACTCCGCTAGGTATGAGGCTAATTCATGCTTTGGATAAATACTCGCCAATAATTATAGATGAAAATTTGACGCGGCTTTTAGAGGAGGAAATGGAAAAAATCCAAGAAAGCACTTCAGATTTTGAAAAGAAAGAAAAAGAAATTATAGAAAAAGCAAAGAGAGTCATAAGCGATATATCAAAAGAGTTTAAAGTTAATGAAATAAATATAGGAATGGAATTAATGAAAGCAATTGATGAGATTAGACAGATAAATTATCAATCTAATATTCTTATGGGCTGCCCCTCTTGTAAAATAGGAGAGCTTCGTATTCTATATTCTAAGAAAACAAAAAGATATTTTGTTGCTTGCTCTAAATATCCAGATTGCACTCAAACATATTCTCTTCCCCCTAACGCTTTGATAAAGAAAGCCGAAACACAATGTCCTGCTGACTTGTTTCCTAAACTACTTGCGATACGTAAAGGCAAAAGGCCCTGGGAATTTTGCTTTAACCCTGATTGCACTATAGAGAAAGAAAAACGGGAAAAGAGAGAGAAAGACTTTGGTAGAAACTATATTGAAAAATAATAAAAAAACAAGCTGAAGATACTGTATATAACACCATTCAATTGCGGCCACATTCGCACCCAATTATTTTAGTAAAAAGTATGGAAAGCTAAAAAGAATAACTGCAAAGACTTAAAAAATTATAAAACCATCTTACAAATCTTCGAAATATGGAACCGGTCCCTTTAATATTTTTATTTGAAGAGAAGAATCTCTTTCAGAAGATCCATAATCGCCATTGATTATCTGAACAGCATATTTTCTAGTTCTTCCTTGCATCATAATTTGCCTTTCTCCATTTATAAATGGATTTTTTAGAGGTGAACCGCCGCGAATCATAATCTCTTCCAATGTATAAATTTTTCCTTCATAGAAACTTAACCTGAAAAATGTTCCACATTTAATATCATTATAATAATTTGACATAGTTCTCGCAAAAGATTCATAGAAAATCTTCATGGTGATGCCTATTTGCCTTGTCTATCCCAAGCTCGCAAGCTTGGACGCACTTTTAAGTTATGGCTCTTTGAACGAAGACCGCGCGATTTCTTAGCTGCAGAAGTTAATCCTCTTTCGGCGCGCTTTCTATTTTCAGCTTTACAAATCCAGTTTATTACAGGATCATTTTTAATTTCAGGTCTTTCAGTATCAACCATAATTACTTCGAAAAAATAATATTTGCCGTCTTTTGCTAAAAGATAAGAATTTAATACCTCCAAATTGAGATATCTTCGTGCTGCTCTTATTTCTGCAACCCACCTATAATTCATTTTCAATGTTTTTCTGACATGTTGTTTTCTAGATTTTCTTCCATGTTTATGTCTTGGTCTCTGCCGTCCGCCTCTTTTTAATCTAACTCTAATCACAACAAATCCTTTTTTTGCTTTGTATCCAAGAGCTCGCGCCCTATCTAAACGTAAAGGTTTATCAACTTTTACTAATGAATTACCTGCGCGCCATTCAATTAATCTAGACTGTAAAGTCTCGCGCGGAGGATTTCTCCAAAACCTTGAAATATGATGATATAAGCCGGGAGTCATAAAAAATGCTGGGAAAAATGGTTTTTAAAGCTTGTTACTGAGCACAGAAAAATTGTAAAGCTATAATAACTTGTCTACTTAAGCTTTTTAAGAATTTTATCCAATGAGATATCATTTGTTAAAATAGTCTTCTTCAGATCTCTTTCATTAACTTCCTTTAGCCTATTTTTAAAATCGCTGATTAAACCAATAATTTTTTCAGAAAACATCTTTTTTGCCGCGCCGCTTAATAGTTTTCCAGACCTATAATCTTCAAATAATTTCCGGCTCTCATTCTCGTTTAAAAAAAATTTTGAAAGATACTGGCAAGCAATGTCTATATTAGGATCTCCTCCAATTTTCCTATGTTCTTCTAATGTTTTCTGCCCTCCGCTGAATGCTCGTCCCACTTTTTTAACTACTGATTTAATATCGTCTCTTAAGAATATTGCATTATCTCTTGATTTAGACATTTTCTCCCCATCTAATCCTGCCAAAAAGGAAAAGTGTAGAACGGATGGTTTTTCATAGCCATTTCTTGAAGCTATATCTCTACAAATTCTTATATGGGCATCCTCATCAGGGCCTATAGGAACCAAAACATTCTTTATCCCAAACTTTTCTTGCGGAAAAATTATGTGCGCCGATTGAACAGCAGGATAAAAATGAAGCCCTATATTTTCTTCATTTTTATATCCGTATGTAGCCTTTACTTCAGACAAACTAATCCTCAGAGAAAGTTTTATTGCTAGATTATAAATATTAGTAAAAATCTGGTCTATTATAAAAAAAGTCTTATTAGGATCAAATCCATAAGCCAATAATTCTTTAGCTAATTCCATTGAGTATTTTAACGCTTCTTCTTGATTTTTCACTTTTCCAGCGACATAGCTTTCATCATCTGAAATTGGAATAAAAACAGGAATTCCATAAGTTTTTTGAAAATAAAGATTGGTATCAAGAATAACTTTGTGCCCAAGGTGAATAGTCCCAGAAGCATTAAAACCCGAAACAATAGCACATTTCTCTCCTTTTTTCAAAGCAGAAAAAAATTTTTCAAAGTCTCTATGAGAATATATTAGCCCATTCTTGAAAGTATAGAAATCCGGAATATCTTTTAAAGTAGAGATACGACTAGCTCCAAAATTTTTTACCAACTTTTCATTATCTTCTAATATGTTACTATCCATACTATATCAATAAACCTTCAATTTATAAAGCTAAGGATGTTCGTATCTCGGATTTTTCATTAGATTCGCCTGATTTCATCAGCGAACTAATTTTCGGTAGCCCTGTGACATATGTCACTTTGCTGCACACTCTTTAAATCAAAACATACATTTTTATATTTAGCTATATATAAATAATAATGATAAAAAAGAAACTTAAAGAATCTCTTCCGTCAGAAAACAAAATACCATACACAGATTTTGCTAAATTAGATTTTAGAATTGGAAAGATATTGAAAATCGAGGAGCACCCAAATGCAGACCTGCTTTACATTCTTAGTGTAGACATAGGGGAAGATAAAACAAGAACAGTTGTTGCAGGATTGAGAAAGAACTATACGAAAGAACAACTGCAAGGAAAGAAAGCGGCATTCATAATTAATCTGGAGCCGGCGATAATTAGAAATATAAAAAGTGAAGGAATGATTCTTGCCGCAGCCTCAGATGATGAATCTCAAATAATAATCTTAGAACCGGAAAAAGATATAGAACAAGGCGCCAAGATAAAATAATTAATTATATTTAAAAGAGTTCATTATATATGGGGGCTCCTCAAGTTCTCCAGAGGGCTTCCAACTTAAGCGCGGTTTGGCAGAAGAGTCTCCAATATATAAACAATAATTCCACTTAGGCGGGTCTCTTAAAAATAATTTCTCAATGAATTTAGGGTCGCCTATCCAGAATTGCCCCTGAGAATTATTCATAGACCTACAGAACTCATCCAACTTTGTCTTGTGATATAAAGTTGTAAATACTGCTGGATCTATATAAACTAATCCATCTGAATTTGTTCTACCTAAATCAGAAGACCATTCTCTTTTTTTCTCATCAAACGTCTTAAATCCTTCTACTCTAATACACATTGTCAGAGAAAGAGAACTAAGAGAATTTTCTAAAATAGTAACTGCCCCCTTGCTCGTTCCTTGCTGGTAGAATTTTTCTTGTCTAGTGCTCACTATAGTCTGGCTTCTTGTCATATCTACCATCTTCATAAATTCCCTGACTAAGGGAATAATATCAAAAGTAGAATATCTACAGGAAAGATCATTCTCAATCGTAATCTCTGTCAAAGGAAAATGAAAAAAAGAGTATCTAAATATATAAGACTGAACCTTTCTCAAATAATCGATGTCAAAGAGATGCTTGTTAATCTTTTCGCCTTTCTTAATGCGCTCTTGAATTTCTTTTTCAACACTAAACATATCTTCCCATAAAACTTTATGGCGCGCATAACCGTGTGAATTATATTCTAATTCTCTTCTCAATATTGTATAACGGTTTATAGCTGTAATTAATGTGTCGTCAAGACTCTTAGCAACCATAATAAATCTTAAATTCGAGTATATTTAAGATTTATGTAGATTTTCTGCCATATTTATATGTCTCCTAATTTCTTCTTCGTTTGAAATATCGTAAACCTCCAAGGGTTTTCAACCCTAAATCAATTTCTAGATAGAAATTTTTAAATAGTAACAAGACAG
>CAZOCP010000026.1:0-8352 GCA_964578345.1 Candidatus Woesearchaeota archaeon | reverse complement strand
ATAAGCCTAGCAGAATGAAGAGGAAATATGAAGTTTAGCGATAGAGAAATAAAAGAATTAATACATGCCGGAATTTTGATTTCATTGGCATTTTCAATTCTTCTTTCTGGAGGATATAAACTATTTTCATTTGATATTGATTTTATTATTGTGTTTTTTATATCATTTTTTACAGCAGGAACCGGCTTCTTGTTGCATGAGTTAATGCATAAATATACTGCTCAAAGATATGGCCTGTGGGCTGAATTCAGGGCATTTTATCCTATGCTTTGGCTGGCAGTAATGTTTTCTTTTGCGGGCTTTATTTTTGCAGCTCCGGGAGCGGTAGTAATTAAAGGATTGGTAAATAATGAACGAAATGGAAAAATATCCTTAGCTGGGCCCATAACAAATATAATTCTGGCTATATTGTTTCTGATTTTGTATTTTATTATTCCAATAAAGGATTCTTTAATATTGTCTTTCTTAGATTATGGATTTAAGATTAATGCTTTACTTGCTGCTTTTAATATGATTCCTGTGATGCCCTTTGATGGGGCAAAAGTTATAGCCTGGCATAAAGGAGTATATTTTATTACTCTTGTTGTTGCAGTAGGATTAGTTACATTAAGCTGGATAAATTGAGAAGTATTTTTATTATTGGCTTTTTTGTTATTCTTTCTAACTATATCTTTAAATACTTAATATGTATTAATTTAACATATGATAAATAAAGGCATATTAAGGCAAAAGTATAGCGAGAAACTAGAAGATGATGAAATATATGATGCATATAAGATTTTCTTTGGGACTTTAGTTTCAGAGCCAAGACTAAAGATAATAAACCTCTTAATAAAGAGAAAAAAGAATGTTTCTGAAATTATAAAAGAATTGAAAATGGAGCAGTCTGCTGTTTCTCACAACTTGACAAGATTGAAGAGATGTGGCTTCGTTGAGCAAGAGACACAAGGAAAATTCAGATATTATAAATTGAATGATAAAACAATAAAGCCATTAATGGAGCTGATTAGAAGGCATATGTCAGATTATTGCATTCATATTTTACATTCTATGGAGGAAAAATATGAAAGATAGTGCAGTAAAGATAGCTTTGGGTGTAGTATTCATAATTTTTTTTATATTATTGCTTTTAAATGAATTTGTTATGCCTGCCGGCTATGGAATGATGTTTCCATCGTTTGGAGCAATGTGGATTCTAGGCTGGTTTTTCATGATTTTATTGTTTGTTGTATTGGTGCTGGTGATAATCTGGCTCATCAAAGAAATTCAAAGAGGCGATAAATGAAGGGAAATAATAGAAACAATAAATATGAATGTAATGAATGCAAAATGATGTATAAAGATAAGAACTTAGCTGAAAAATGCGAGAAGTGGTGCAAAAAGCATAAATCATGCAACTTGGAAATTATTAAAAATGCTCTGCCAATGAAAGGAGGTAAAACATGAAAAAATTAAAAATGGCCATTTCAGGAATGCACTGCGGCAGTTGTGCTGGAAATATTGAACGCAGTTTAAAGAAAGTTGAAGGAGTTAAATCTGCTTCTGTAAGTATGATGACTAACAAAGGCATTGTCGAGATTGAAGACAAGGTTTCTGAAGAAGAACTTAAGAAAGCTGTTTCTCGTGCAGGCTACAAAGTTGTTGCTGTGGAAAAAGATTAACATGAATCATGAGGAATCTATCGAAGAAAGAGAAATGAAAAGCTGGAAGCGAAAGCTTATTGGGTCTGGGGTATTTGCTGTACCTATAGCAATTTTAATGATGTCTGGCCGATTGTTTGGAATTGAGCTTATTCCAGAAGGATGGATGGTTCCCCTATTATTAATACTTGGATTTCCAGTAGTTTTTATCTTTGGATTTGATACACTAAAAGGCGGATTAAAAGGATTTTATACATTTTATTTCAACATGGATTCTCTTATAGCTTTGGGAACAGTCATTGCTTACTTTACAGGAATCTTTAGCTTCTTTAATTTTGTTGCTGACTATTCAGGCGTTTCTGCTATGATCATGGCTATTTTTATTACGGGAAAATTCATTGAAGCAAAGGCAAAGGGCAGAGCAAGTCAGGAGATAAAGAAACTTCTAGAACTTGGTGCAAAGAAAGCAAGGATTTTAAGGGGAAAAGAAGAAATCGAGATTCCTATAACTGAAGTTAAAGTGGGAGATATTATTATTATTAAGCCCGGAGAAAAAATACCCACAGATGGAGTCGTAATTAAAGGAGAAAGTGCTGTTGACGAGAGCATGGTTACTGGTGAGAGTTTACCTGTTGAGAAAAAGACAAAAAGTAATGTTATCGGAGCAACTATAAATCAAGATGGAATTTTATATGTTAAAACAACAAAAGTAGGAAAAGACACTTTTCTAGCTCATATTATTGAATTAGTTGAAGAGGCACAGGGAACAAAAGTCCCTATACAAAAGCTTGCTGATAAAGTTACAAGTATTTTTGTTCCTGTAATTTTAGTTATCGCTCTTCTAAGTTTTATTAACTGGTGGTTTTTCACAGGAGAGATAAGCAAAGCGGTTAGTGTTGGGGTAACGGTATTAGTTATTGCCTGCCCTTGTTCATTGGGCCTTGCTGTACCTATTGCTTTAATGGTGGGAAGCGGCATGGGTGCCAAGCGAGGCATTCTTATTAGAAAGGGAGAGGCTATTCAGACTATGAAGAAAGTAAAAATTGTCGTTTTTGATAAGACCGGAACAATCACTAAAGGAAAACCAGAAGTAACTGACATTTCTAGCAAAGGAAAAGAACAGAGAATGTTGGAAATTGCAGGAAGTTTAGAAAAATTAAGTGAGCATCCTATTGCGCGAGCAGTAGTAGAAAAAGCTAACTTAAAAAGATCCCTTGCTGTAAAGAAATTTAAAGTTTTGAGAGGGAAAGGTGTTGAAGGTGTAATAGGCACTAAATCTGTAGTTATTGGCAACATGACTTTAATGAATGAAAAGAAAATCTCAGTAAAAGGATTTGAATCAAATATTGAACAATTTGAAAGCGAAGGAAAAACTACAATGATTATAGCTGAGAATAAGATAGTCATAGGAATTATCGCTGTTGCTGATGCAGTAAAAGAAGATTCTATGATTGCCATTAGAGCCTTACATAGAATAGGTTATAGAACTGTGATGATTACTGGAGATAATGAAAGAACAGCAAAAGCAATAGCAAAGCAAGTAGGGATTAATGAGGTTATAGCAAATGTTCTTCCAGAAGATAAAGCGAAGAAAGTTGAGGAATTGCAAAAAGAAGGGTTTGTTGCTTTTGTTGGCGACGGTATCAATGATGCTCCTGCTTTGAAGCAAAGTAATGTAGGAATATCTATGGGGACTGGCACGGATATTGCAATTGAAGCAGGAGACTTGGTATTGGTAAAGGGGTCATTGATTGGAGTCGTTCAAACTATCAATTTAAGTAAGGCAACATTTAGAAAAATAAAACAAAATCTATTCTGGGCGTTTGCTTATAATGTTATCGCTATTCCTGTTGCAGTTGCAGGTTTATTACATCCCATCATTGCAGAATTGGCAATGGCTTTATCAAGTATAACTGTTGTAACGAACGCAAACCTGCTCCGCAGAAAAAATATTTGAACGCTCGTTAAAATCCGCGGATTTAGTCTGAGAGTTCTCTTCGGCGCGGATTTTCCCGGCGATTGCAAACCCTAAGAGTTTTGTGATCTTTACTACGTTTATTTAATGAATAACAAAGAGAAAAATTGAAATAGTTGATTAGACATTTCTTTTAATGGCTATCTCAAATGAAAAATCTCCAATATTATATGAGTTATCTATAAAGAGTTATGTTGGAAGCACTTTACTTAGAGCCTTAAAATTGCCGGAAAGAGATGTAAAAACGAGCAAAAATTACGATATAAGCTATTTTATTCCTTTTGGCAGATTAGTTTATATCAGAGGCGATGATCGGCCTGAATTTTATACTTCTTTACAGGAAAATATTGGAAATGCCTATGAAAAATGTAGCAAGGGCAAGGCGAATGTTTTACTAGTAGCGGGCTCGGATATTGGAAGAAGTACTTATGTTGTTCAATATCTTGCTGTTGAGGGATTAAATGCAAAGGAAGGCTCATTATATAAAGCAAGAACTAATACTATAGGAAAAGTCTGCCTTGAAGTTATATTGGGAGAAAAAGAAGAAAAGTATGAAAAAGTCTTTCTTGAGCCGTCTGAATTTTATGTATGTGGCAGATTGCATATGCTAATCTCAGATGAAGAGTCAAAAATTCTGCATATCGCTAAAGAAAAAAGAAATATTTTTCTTGATAGAGATAAAAAAAATTTAAAAGATATGAAAATGCAAAATGTAAATCTTTCCCCAAACTCTTTTATGCTATTAAGCGAAAATATCGGAAATTTTGGATTTATAGGAATGTATGGCTGCCTGCTTTTATAGCTTAATAAGGTTTATAAATAAAGAGATTAATATTTTATCATGAACAAAAAAGGTTTGGTTAAATTTATTATTATTGGCCTCCTGCTCATAGGAATAATATTTTATTTTGTATTTAATAATTCTGAAACATCACCAAATAGCAACGGTATAAAATCAGACAGATCTTTAAAGCAAAATTCTTTGGCTGCTTCAGAAAAGAATGAAGTTATTATAACTGAACAGGGATTTTCTCCAGGCGAACTGCAGATATCTGCAGGAGAGGAAGTTGTGTGGATTAATTTTGGAAAAAAGAAAAGCTGGCCGGCCTCTGACCTCCATCCTACACATCTAAATTACCCTAATAGTGATATTAAAAAATGCAAAACAGAAGACAAAACAAACATATTTGATGCATGCAGAGGTTTATTAGAAGGAGAATCTTGGAGCTTTAAATTTAATGACGGCGGAACTTGGGAATATCATGATCATTTAAACGCTGAATTAAGAGGGACTATTATTGTTGAATAGACGGATAATGCTAAAAAATAGATTATTGAACAATAAAAAAGAATTTTATGCTTCTCTTATTCTAAGAATCGGTCTTGCGATTGTTTTCTTTTATGCTGCTATTTCTTCTCTGATAAATCCAGATTCTTGGATAGGTTTTACACCATCATTTATAAAAAATATTATCAGCGAAAATATTTTTTTAAATATGCATTCTATCGGAAATATTTTTATGGGTTTGTGGTTTTTATCAAACAAAGGGAATAAATTTTCAGGAATATTTGCAGCGATTATCTTTTTTGGAATTCTTATATTTAATCTTAATTCTTTAGATATTTTGTTTAGAGATATTGGATTGATATTTATGGCTATGGCATTTTCTGTGTTGAATTGGAATAAATAATTTTAGATAAAGTTTAAAATATAATAATTTTAATATTAATGGGCCCAGATGGCACAATGGTACTGCGCCGGTCTCGAGAACCGGTTTCCGCGAGGATTTCCAGGTTCGATTCCTGGTCTGGGCGTATTTTCAGGAATCGAAGTTAGCAGAGCAAGCTCCGCTGCAACCGTCGCGACAGGAATCTTTGATTCCTGGTGTATTCGCTCAGGTATTCCTGGTCTGGGCGTATCACTTTTTGTCTCTTTTGATACAGAAGAACAAACTGTGGCCGTCAAAAATCTTTTATGGATTTTTGATGCTGAGAAACTCTTTGAGTTTCTGATGGCCATCAAGAATCAAGGATTCTTGAGGCTGAGAAACTCTTTGAGTTTCTGATGGCCATCAAGAATCAAGGATTCTTGATGGGGTGATGTACAAACCAGAAGGGTTTGGTGATAAGCAAATCTTGCTTAGTCAATGACAAACTGAAGTAAATGTTAATGTCCTTGACTGTATTACAGAAAGTAAATATAAATTTATATATTGAATTATGATGATTAATTAATGGATAAAAGCAAGCTCGGGTTTGTGCAGGTATTCTGGGGAAATGGAAAGGGCAAGACGACTTCTGCAATTGGGACTGCATTAAGAGCATGTGGGAATGGGTATAGTGTGCATATGGTTCAGTTTATGAAAAATGGAGCCGGAAATCCTGAAATAGAATATCCCGGAGAGATAAAGGCACTTGAAATGTTCAAAAATTTTTCTTTCAAGAGATTTGGGACAGGAAGGTGGGTGGTAGGCAGGCCTAACGAAGAAAATATTGCAAGTGTGCGCGAAGCTCTGGACTACTTGAAATCCTGTTTTGGCAAATATGACATCTTAATAGCAGACGAACTTTTATATGCCGTGCAGCTTGGGCTGCTGGAAGAAAATGAGATTGTTAATATGATTCTCCAAAAGCCAAAGAATCAAGAGATTATTTTAACTGGCTCGCACAAACCTCTGGAAAATGTTTTTGCCATTGCAGATTTAGTTAGTGAAATAAAAAAAGTTAAGCATCCTTATGATAAAGGAATAATAGCAAGAGAGGGTCTTGAGTATTAAACTTCAAATGGATATTCTTTGATAGTTTCTTTTCCATTGATATTTATATTTCTAGTTATTACTCCTTTCTTCTTCGCCAACTCTCTGATTTTTGTAGGGTCTTTCTCGCCAAAAGGAAGAATAACCTCATTTATTTTAATTGTATGGTCTGCTTTGGCTGTATTGAAGTCTGATGTATCAAAGAACAATTCATGTATTATCCATTGATCTGATGTTTTTAAAGAGCAAAAATTTGCTCGCGACTCTTTATTCTTGTTTGTTTCAGGCTTTGCGCTTTTTGGAGCTTTCGGCTTGATTTTAAGATTAAATGAAGAATCTGAAAAGGACAAAGCGTAGAATGCCTTTGGAAATCTATCAATGAGCGAGCGCAGTTTTTCAGGATCTATAACAGAATCTACAAAAAACTGTTTTATCCCTCTAAATTGCTTCACATCTGAAATTGGAAATGATGCATGACTTTTAATGTCTATAGAAGTAATCACTGCTCCTTTTATATGGACTGGGGAAGACAATTTCTCCAAACATGATTTCACAAAAAAATTTGCTAAATCTGAATTTGATTTTATAGACCATAAATTTTTTTGCTTTTTTGCCTCTATAATGTATTTATGCTCAAATATTCCTCTGCTAAATTTTATAAATTCGTTATGCACTTCTTCATCAAAAATGCCTCTGCTTATTTGATTTATTGCAAAACTCATCTTGATGATAAATTACGACTCTTTATAAATTTTTTGAGAGAATAATTCTCTTTTGTTGAATGAACGTGTGCATTTCTCCTATATTTTGCAAATAGGGAGTATTTTTATTTCTTCTAATCATCATATTAATCTGCATGGTAAAAAATGAAAGTTTTATATATGATAATAAACATGAATACGTATGAACTTAGGCGAGAAAGATATCAAAAAACTTACTATGATTGTGCTAGTTGCGCTATTATTAGTACTTGTTTATGTAGTTGTCAAGCCAGTTATACTCGCGACAATTGGAGGTTTGATATTGGTATACGTCTTCGCTCCGCTTTATAATTTTGTAAAAAAGTATATTAAAAATAAGACTGTCGCTGCTTTTATAATAGTTGTAATCATACTTGCTACTTTGTCATTGTTAATCTGGCTGATTATCCCATTAATGATGAAGCAGGTATTTGATATTTTTGATTTCTCCCAGAATATTGAGGTTCAAAGATTCATAAAATCAATATTTCCAAATTCAAATGAACAGTTTATAGGGCAATTAAGCTTAAGCATCAATGGATTTATAAGCAAAGCCAGCTCTTCTATATTAAACTCTTTGCTTAGTATATTTTTAGAGCTGCCTAAAATTCTACTGAACTTTTTTATTCTTGGTTTTGTTTTCTTTTTTGGGCTGAGAGATCATGAAAAATTTACTGTGTTTCTTAAGGGAATTTCGCCTTTTGGTGAAATAAAAGAAAAGATAATTATAAAGCATTTTAAGGATATGACAGACTCTGTTATTTATGGGCAGATTTTCGTAGGAATAGTGCAGGGTTCTCTGGCTGGACTTGGTTTATTTATATTTGGAGTAGAAAATTCCCTTGTGTTGACCATTCTTGCAATATTTTTGTCAATTATCCCTTTTGTCGGGCCGGCATTGGTATGGATCCCAGTATCTGTTTATCTCTTTGTGAACGGAAACACTTCTATTGCTTTAGGCTTCTTAGCATATAACTTATTTTTTGTTTCTGTAGCTGATAATTTTCTCCGTACATACTTAATTGCAAGAAGAACAGACATTTCTCCTGCAGTGATAATGGTAGGAATGATAGGTGGCATATTTGTATTCGGTATTCTTGGCCTGATTCTCGGACCTTTAATCCTCGCATATCTTTTAACTTTACTGGAATCTTTTAAAGACAATAGTGTATACAGCTTATTCTCGGATAATAAATAGTTAAATAAGATATTGAAATGTAGGTTATGAAAAGAAAGATGCG
>CAZOCP010000025.1:0-8459 GCA_964578345.1 Candidatus Woesearchaeota archaeon | reverse complement strand
ATTTCAGATAGAAATTCTCTGTTCAGGAAAATCACAGGGATTTTTCTGCATCCAACCCTTAGGAACTGCCGTTCCCGACGGCATTCAAGGACTTCGTCCTTGATGAAACGAGCGCCCGTCACAAACCTCGCCTCATCAAGAATTTCCAATTCTTGACTGCCATCGAGGACTAAAAATCCGCAGATTTTAACACTCATTAAAATAAATCCAGCTTACTCTACAATACATGCAGAATTTATTTTACATTACTTCTTTTCTATGTCAATATTTTATTCATCAACTTTCATGAGCCCTTTTAAAAAATACAATTTTCGTTTTGCATGCAACTTTTGCTCTAATAGAAATCAATGCTTCTTTTGCAATTCTTGCTGCTTTCTCGTTTGTACATGAAATAAAAAATATCTCCTGCCCTGGTTTGACCAATGCAGCCCTCCCTATAACTACTCCAAATGACTGAGTCATTCCAGTAGAAATTCTGTCGGCGCCTGCAACAGCTGCAGCGCTCTTATTTTCCCTAATAAGATGATGCGGATGAACTTTAATCATCATATAATACTGGCCTGGAATCTCTGCATCGAGAATTTTAGTTAGCAACATTCTACCTGCTTCTAGTGAATTATCTCTTATCTGCACAGATTCTTCAGAAAGTAATCTAACTGTGAAATTATGCTTTCCAGCTTCATAATCTTTTTGACTGCCAACAGTATATTTTACTATTTTATTTTGAGGAATAGTCTTTATATACGCCTTGCTTTTATTTCTTGAATTCCTGGTATATGGCCTGGCGCGCATTTTTGAATATGAAGATGCTTTTCTTAAAGCCATTTTAATCAGCACCCCCAATATAAGGTTTCACCATAACACTGCTAACATCTGAAACTCTTCTCAAACAGCATATCTTTTGAACAATCCCCTTTCTTTTTAGCCCCTCAAAAGAATATCTCTCGTTATTATCTAATGTTATGAAACCATCAAAAAATTCATCTGTTGGAAGCTCCATCATAGGAATCTCTTTTAGTATACCTAATTTATCCAAAGAGTCTGCATACAAAACATTTCGGCGATTTTCATAATCGTGTCCCACTTTATTTTTTGCCTCCTTTATTTTGTGCCTGTACATTTTCTATTAAATTTATTTCACTGGTAATTGCCTGACCCGGCAGGCCAGTGTTAAATATTGCTCTTACTAATCCTTTATTGCCATGCGCGTCGCTTATCGTTCCTTCTATTATTTTTCCTGACTGGCTTTTCCAGCTGACTTTCTTGCCAGCCATTTTCTTTGCTTCTTCTCTGCTGTTTATTCCAAGATCCAGCAAATAATGCTTTTCATGTATTCTATGTCTGCTTCTGCGAAATTGAACTATAATGCCTTTCATTTTAGTGACTAGAAAACCCTCTTTTTAAAGCTTCTTGCTTTTATTTATTACATGAAATTTAGCTAATAGAGATTATAATTGATAATATCAAGGAACAACCGCCGCCATAAGGGGCGCGGTTCTCGTCAAGTCCCTTGACATATTTTTATCCAGATCTAAAAAAATACATTCTCCTTCTTAGTTTACAAATAGGTATTTTATGCACTCTAGCTTCATCATAAGCATCTCCCTTTAATAATAAATCTCCTTCTTTTTTTATTATTCTGTCCTCTAAAAATAGATTTACAGTGCTTAACAGAAAAGGAGGAATGCTTTCTCCTGGCTCTACTCTTGCAAGACTTACTTCTTTATTCTTCCTCAAGACTATGATAAGCTCATCAATTCTAATTCTTTCTTCTTTATTGAAATAAGGCTGCAGATAATTTATCAGTACTGCTCTGCCTATTCCATATTCTTTAGACATATAGCCCTCTTCTGTTGGAACAAGTAAACTTGCTCCGACACATCTATTTCTTATAGGCAGGAAATCATATTCTCTCAATAAAGGAAATTTCTTTGCTTCTTTTTCCAATATTATTTTATTCATAAATTAATTATAATTCCAACTCAAAGTTCCCAAGAGATTTAGTCAATATACTAAATAGTTCATTAGAAACTTTAGTAGTGAGCTTGCCTTTCTGCTCGACAAGAGCCTTCTCAAACTCTTCACTTGTAGAATTTACTATCACTCCTTCTGCTATTTTCTTTATCTCCTTTCCTTCTATTAAAAATGCAGTCTTGTCAAAAATAACAAGCTCTGCTTTTCTTCCCTGATAAGTCAGCCGAAGAGTGCCTCTTTCTGCAGAGATTAGGTCAGCTCTTTGTGCATACTCAATTAAACTATTCATAAATTCACTTGCATCTCTTTTTACACTATCTACTTCTTTCTGGCTCAAAGTGCCAGAGATCATTTTGCTCTTCATATGTGTTAGATTTTTTAAAATAGAGAGAAATCTCTGCTGAATCTTTCCCTTTTTAACCAACTGCACTTCAAAATCTTTAATCAGTTCCTGCTGTGATTTGTTCCCGAAAATTGTCTTCATAAGTTTGAATACCCCATCATAAATCTCGGTAGCGGTTTTTTCCTGTAATTTCTTCTCAAGTTTTTTCCTGAGTTCTCTTAGCATCTTATTATATTCTTTTTCTTCTTGCAAAAACTGATCAATTTCTTTTCCGGAGAATTCCTTTAATTTGCCGTATTCATATTGCTTAAATAAGTGGACTGCTTTTTCCAGAGTCTTTAAGTTCTTATCTTCCATAATTTTATCCTTTTCCACAAATATTTTTTTCACATCAGCCACAATAGTTTTAGGAACAGGAGGGGCTTCTCCTGCAAGCATCATCATAGCTTGAGTCGGCGTCACAATTCCATAATATATATCAACCATTACATCAAGTAGCTTTCTTTTTACAATCTCATCTGTCTGCTCACCTTGCTTCATATACAAATCAATTGCTTCAGGGCTTGGCTTGATGCGTCCCATTTTTAAAAGCAGTTTCCAGGGAATAAAAGTGCCTCTATCATATAATGGAATTCCATCACGAATAAATGTAAATGCGACAGGCTCTGCATCTTTCACGCGCAGCCAGAAATCAGTCAATAAAGAAACCTGCACATTCAAGATATTTTTAACACCTGCAAGCATTGTTGCTTCTCTTATATATTCATAAATCATTCCTCTCAAACGTTCTAACAGTTCAACTCTCGTCATTCTTTTAACATCAGTGTCGTCAACAACAACAAAAACATCTACATCAGAATCTTTTCCCGCAGTACCTCTGACTAAACTTCCCGCAATGACATAACTTGCTACATATTTATCAAATTTTCTCAGTACCAATGTCTTATGAATATTAGCTACTCTCAAAGATCCTAAAAATCCAGCATCATGAATAGGAAAGCTTGCTGAAAGAGCATCTAAAAATTCAAATTTACTATCGATGCCATAGTTCCATAAATCAACAGGTGTCTTAATTAATACCCACAGATTTTCTCCAGATTCTTTAACAAATTTTATTACTTCAGGCTTAATTTTAGGGATATCTTTATAATTTTCTTCAGGAATAATCATTATAACATACAGAGGCTTTGTATCAGAAATTTCCTTAGTAATTCCTTCATCTTCTTCAAATAATTGTGATGCAGCCTGTGGGATAAGACCCAAAGACATAGTAAATTTATATTTTTTAAGTATAGACTTCTTAAAAGAATCTAGTTTAGTTTTTATTTTTTCAAGCTGTTCCACCTGCTGCTGCGGGCTTATATTCTGATGCTGTTGTCCGGGCGCAGTTCCATGGTTTTCACTATATTTTTTATCTTCAGATAGTTTAGGATTACTCTTGTCACTACTCATAAAAAAAGTAAATTCGAATGCTATTTAAATCTATGTGAATTTATAAAAGAATGAAAGGAGAAGTCTATTTTCGCAGGAAAATATCATAAAACTGCATGAACAAAAATATTAGAAAGGGTCGTAAAAAGATAGTCTCTCTTTATATAATTAAAGAAGGAGTAAAGGGCATCAGCTTACTGGCTTTTCTGCCTTTCATGGCTTCATTTTTATATTTAAGAGATAAATTTGCAAGTTATGTATCACACTTATCAAATTTAAGGCACCCTAAAGCCCCAACTTTAATGAGATATATAAGCAAATATGGGCCAAGAACCCCTCAGCATATTAACTCAATACATGGAGAGATTGCAGTAAGAATTGACAATGGAATTGACAATGGAGAGTATTTATTTGAACATTCTAAAAATGATTCAGATAATTTCCCATATGTTTGTATTGGAAAGATAAAGAGTAAAGGATCGATATATGCCCCAAAAAGACCATCTCCTGATTACTCAAGAAATGCTGATCTCAAAAAAGGATTCCGATATTTTTTTGATTATGAACCTGTTTCTAAAGAAGAACAAAAAAGAGTGCAAAAATATTTAGAAGCTCTTCTTGAAGAGGGAAATTATTAGAACTTGCACTTTCTTTCTGCAATTTCCATATTAATTAGTAACTTGGCTTGAATAATTTTATAAGCTATTTTGTACTATTAATTACAAAATATGTAACTTTTAATACAAAATAGAAAGATAGGAAAATTTTAAAAGGTTCGCAATAAATCCATTAGCTTTAAAGTAGTTTCTTTTATTGAGAAAGAATAATCTTGCCCACCTTAATAAGAATAATGCTAAATTAAACTTTCTGAATATCTTGACAATTTCAAAGATATAGAATATTCTTCTCTGAATAAAAAATGGTCCCGACCAGAATCGAACTGGTGATCTTCTCGGTGTAAACGAGACGTCGTAACCACTAGACCACGGGACCTTTATTTAATACCTCTGAAAGCTTTTTAAAACTTCTGAGTTTACTTTTGATATGTACAGGCCAAGTCTTTTAAAAATACATTATGTAATGGAACTTGCATATCAGTGAAAATAGTTCAATGTTTTCTGATCTTTTTCTGGATAGAGATTTTTCCATGTCTTCCAGGTTTTTCTAAAAAGGTTCTCGTTTTTGTACTTTTGCCCATATTTTTTAAGAAATAATATTGTTATTGGATCTGAAGGATAGCCAGAGCCGGTATCTCCGTATTTATCCTTAATTTTTTCTACAGCCTCTTCTCTTGCTACCTTAGCTATAATAGATGCTGCTGAAACTGATGGATGATTTGCATCTGCTTTATGCTCACAATGAAGCTCGATATTTTCAAAATTTCTTAAGTAATGGAATAGGGTTGCTTTCCATGCTTTAATATTTACAGATGGACAATCTACTATTACTATTATTCTTTCTTTTACGCCGACTGAAAGTTCATTTATAATTTCCGCGGCTTTAATTGCTTCAAGGGTATTCAAATTAATTCTTGTCTTAATTGCGTGGTCAATATCTAGGGGTTCTGCCTTCACAATTTTATATTTTAGAGCGATGTCTTTAATTACTCCTGACAGCTGAACGCGTTTTGGATGTGAAAGAATCTTTGAATCTGCAACACCTTCATGCTTCAGATATTCTTCATCTTTTTTCTTAAGAAGAACTCCTGCTAGAAACATAGGGCCGATTAATGGCCCCCTGCCCGCATCATCAATTCCTAAAACTAACATGGTTTAATAAGAATAAAAGGATTTATAGGCTTTATCTTTCTTTAAAAATAGTCTAGTGGAGCATCATAAAAGATAAAAATGACTTTTTTATGAATTATATATGAATATTAAACTGAAGCGCATTGCTCTTGGGCAATTGATTGCTTCTGCTTATGGTGTACTTTCAGTAGAAACAAGAGGAATTTTAGTTGGAGAAATAGCAAATAAAAAATCTTCACTTGATTATGTAATAGAAGCCGCTCATCCTGTGCAATCTGCATGGCGCACGCCTTCTAGAGTAGTCAGCAATGCTGAAGAAGAATGCAGAGTAAAGGAGATTCTTAATGGTGTCGGGCATTATCACTCTCATCTTAGAGTTAGAGAAAAAAGGAATGGTTCTTCTATTTATTCTGCTGGAAGAGTCTATTTAAGTATAACTGATAAAGAATCTATCATTAATAATTATGTTAATGCTATTGAATTGGTTATTGCTATGAATTCTACAGAGAGAGTTTCTTCTATTAGAGTAACTCCGCATACTATAAGAGGATGTTTTCTGGATGATAAAAAGATTTATCGAGTTGAGATTGGAGGGTATTATCTTGATGAATCTTTAAGAAAAAGGCGGGCGCGAGTCTCCGCCAGAAGGAAGGATTTAAATTATTATTTTGAGTAATTTCCTTGAGAAACTGAAAAGATGTTTATTGAAATTTAAGATTTTTCCTTTTTTTATATAGATGCCTTCTTTTTTTAATATTTTAATTTTCTTTCTTTTTCCAAGAGCAAAACCTCCTACCAAACCATCGGAATTTACAACTCTATGGCAAGGCACATGAGGAGCATAAGGATTTTTATTCATTGAATTTCCTACTGCTCTATATGCTTTGCAATTTAGAGCATGGGCTATTTCTTTGTATGTTGTAACGCGGCCCCTTGGAACCTTACGCAAAAGAGAATAGCATTTTTGAGAAAATGAGGCTTTTTTCATTTTATTTGAGTCTAATGAAGTAAATATCCTCCATCAGATTTCTTTAATTAATCTGCCCACAAATCTTGAGATTTTTTCTTCTCCTTCTTCATCTGTAAAATGCCCCATATTTTTTTCAATAATTACTTTTGCTCCTAATTTTTCTTTAAATATTTTAGAATTTTCTTTTACGCACCCATAAAATTCATTGCTTGATATGCAAACTAAAATTTCTTTTGTAATTATTTTAATTTTATCGAAATTTATTGGCGTATCTATCCAAGGCTTAGCAATTCTTTTTTCTTTCTCACTTTCCAGATTATCTAGGTTAAACCATCCAGCGATAAAGATGCATTTTCCTACTCTTGTTTTTTCAGGCAAGGTTTCTAGATATCTCATTATTGTCTGACATCCTATACTATGTCCTATAAAATAGGTATTTTCATCCAGATTTTTTACTTGCCCATTTAAAAAATTAACCCATTCATTAATTTTTGGTTCATCTGCATTTGGCATTTTAGGAGCAATAACTTCGAATCTATTTTCAGTCAATTTTTTCTTTAGTAATTTATGTAATAATTCTTTAGGGCCTCCTCCCCAGCCATGAATTATGAAGACTGTTTTTTTCATATTCTTAATTTATTCTATATTTTAGAATTATAAAAATTAGTTGTATAATTATTAAGTAGTTAAAATAAAAAGATTTAAAAACCTATTATTCTCTTGCTTATTATGAGTAAAAATAATACATCTGGCGTTTCAAAAAATTAGTAGAACGTGAAAGCACTCTTATTCATATAGACGAGAGTGCTAAAAGAGAGGATGTGCGTCGGCAGGCGAAAAATCTCTTTGAAGCAGCGAAAACAGCATATGAAAAGGTTAAACCTCTGAACGACCAGCTATTATGGTACAGGACGAATATGGATGGAACTATGAATCTTCTAGAATATCAGGACAATCTTAAACAACAGAAGTCTGTAATTACCCATATAACTCAAGGAAATAATTCTTTAAACGAGTTTGATAAGTACAATAGCCTTCTTCATCAACAATGGATTATTGAAGTGACTGGCAATAACGAACATAACAAAAGTCTTCGAGGTTTAAGCCGTGGTGGCGCATCGTTTTTTTGATTTCCCTCATACACAAGACATTAATATTTACCTCTTTCTTTTTTTCAATCCAACTAAGGCAAGGACCCCGATGCCAAGCCCAAAAAATGCATATGTTGAGGGTTCTGGAACAGCTGTAGAATATAATTTTACTTCATCTATTGTTCCATTAAAGTAGAAGTTCTGGCCAGGTTCGCCCCACCCTATCCACGGTTGCTGAGAGCGAACTACCATGATTCCATTTTTTGGAGCTATGCCTTCTTGTACATCATTTACGTATCCCCGTATGAAAGAACCATCGTAAGTCAGACCTACCTTATACCATTGACCTACTTGCAAAGAACTTATCCCTTGGATATGAGTCCATCCCTCTGCTCCTCCGTCAGTATGTATTCCTCCATAGAGTCTATCGTTCTTTACTGCAATAAAAAATGGTCCATTGCGACTAAAGATAGTACCATCTTGGTGACTGTCTCTCCTTATCCATGCTTCTAAGCCTACTTGTTCTGTAAGATCAACACTAGGCTTTTTTGCAACATTAACACGATCATCAATTCCATCAAATCTCAATCCATATCCAGAAATACCAGTTGTCCATGAAACTCCTCCTTCCAAAGTTCCATTATTTCCATTACCTGTGGAATCATAGACAGTTTGACCAGACCCTTCGTCAAATCCCCAATGTGCAACTACTCCCTGCCCATTAGCCTCTACTCCTAAACCTAATACCAACGAACCAATTGCTATCGTCTTATTCAATTTTTGTGTTAATCTCATATTTGTCAATTATACCAACCAAGTAATCCCATTTATATATGTTACGCTAATGTCAGTATCTCCGAAACAGCAAATAAAATGAGATAGGTTAACCTATCTCATTGTTC
>CAZOCP010000024.1:0-8651 GCA_964578345.1 Candidatus Woesearchaeota archaeon | reverse complement strand
CGAGGACAAGAGTCCTCGAGGTTTAAGCCGAGGTGGCGCATCGTGTTTTTGATGTCAAGAATCGAAGATTTCTGGCGTTTTGATACAGAAGAACAAAGGGTAGTGTGGTTTGTTATCCCAATCCGTTGCTATAGTTTCCGAGCAGCATAAAATTTATTTGACTAGGAAAGCTTTATAAATGAACTTTATTTATAAAGGTAATATTATGGTAAAAAATGCGGCCAATCTTAAGGTACAGAATATTGTTGCTACGACTTCTTTGGGAAAAGAGGTTTCCCTGACTAAACTCGCCCGCATGCAGAGCAATACAGAGTATAATCCGGAACAGTTTCCTGGTTTAGTGCTTCGTGTTGACAAGCCAAAATCAGCGGTGTTAGTTTTTTCTTCTGGGAATCTTGTGTGTACTGGGACAAAAAGTGTTGCACAAGTTAAAGAGGTGATTGCTGCGGTTATTAAGCAGATCGCTAAGATTGGGGTTCGGGTAACAGATGTGCCTAAGATAACTGTGCAAAATATTGTTGCTTCAGGCAGCATTGAGTTAAACCTTAACCTTAATCTTTTAGCGCTTCAATTAGAGAATACTGAATATGAACCAGAACAGTTTCCAGGATTAGTTTATAAACTTGTTGATCCTCCTGCTACTTTCTTATTGTTTTCAAATGGAAAACTTGTGTGTACTGGGACAAAAAATAAGCAGCAGCTCGATGAATCTATGGTGCAGTTAAATAGGAATGTTAAGAGGGCTATTAAAGAAGATAAGTAATAATACAGAAGAACAAACTGCGGCCGTCAAAAATCTTTTATGGATTTTTGATGCGTTTAGGAATCTTCGATTCCTGACGTTTTGATAACTGCAATTGATTGACGAAGGTTTGCGTTATTAGATGAGAAATTTTGCTTTTTTATAACCAACTTCTTTTTTTAATTCCTGTGTTTGATATCTGGAAGTCCATTTCTTTTTCAGGAAGGCTTCTGTGCTTTCTTAGATATGCTGTGCGTTTTCCCTTGTTATGTGTCAGTTCGATGAGACATTTCCCCCAATAATGTATTATGTCTCCTCCGACCATCTTGTCTGTTTCTTCCCAACGATATACTTGGTTTGTTATTATTATAGGTATATTCTTTTTTCGGGATATCTGGGCTAAAGTTTTTATTTGTCGAACAAGCTCTGAATTTATTTTCTGAACTGCTGAAATGTCTTTTTCTTTTGCAGCTGCGAATTCCAGCCTGTATAGAATAGTCATACTATCCACTATAATTAAACTGACTTCTTGTTTTAGATGCTCTTCGAGTTTTTTGAAAGCTTCCTGCTGTTCTGCAAAGCTTGTTGGTTTTAAGAGAAAAATATTTTTGAGCAGTTTTTCATGGTCTTCAGAAGCAAGCTGTTTTAATCTTTCGACACTGAAACCGCCCTCTGTGTCAATGAATATTATTTTATTATCTTTTTTTGCCTGTGAAACTGCTGCAAGCATGCACCAATTAGTTTTTCCAGTGCCTGGGCCCCCATAAATGACTGAGATGATATCTGATTCATATCCTCCAAAAAGCCATTTGTTAATGTCAAAGCTTCCTGCAGATATTTTTGGCATATAAAAAATGAAATAAGAAGTATATAAAATAACTGCCTTTATACTGGCGTTATTTTCTTTTCTTTGCTGAAGGCATATCTCTATCTGCAAAACACTTATTGCATGTAAAGGAATGGATTAATAATACTACGGCCGCAATTACTACTATCCATTTCGAAACAACAGCAATGTTCAATAGAGCAAATACAATAATAATTACTGCAAGGATTGCCTCACAAAAACTTTTACACATTTTACCTCCTTATTTTTATAATTAATTGGCATTAATAAACCTGTTGTTTATGCCGCAGTTGTCTTATCCCGAAATAAGGTTACCTAGACAAATAAAATAAGCTCTGCTGAAAAGTAGGGTCTTATGAGGAAATTGAATAAGAAGAAAATAAGATGGATTGTAAAGGAAGTTGAAAGGAGGGAACTTGGGGCTTGATTAGAATATTATTTTTTTACTGCAGATACCATTTTATCACAGTCTTTTTTTATTAGATCGATTGTTTCGCTAACTATTTTCCTAACTGTTTTGTTTTTGCTTCTAATCAGCATTATTATAGGTTTGGAGGGGTGCTCACGCTTCCACGCTGCGAAATCTGCTCCTGCTTCGTATAAATAGACTCTTAGAATTTCTGCTATTGTTAGATTGTTTATTGTAAGCTCGCATTCATGTTTATCATCTTTTAATATCTTGACGTCCATAAACTCGTGCTATCTTTTTCCTTTATAAAGGTTTCTAGGACTCACATTATAACTCTGACGAAGGAAGAGA
Organism: Candidatus Woesearchaeota archaeon; assembly: GCA_964578345.1. GTDB lineage: Archaea > Nanobdellota > Nanobdellia > Pacearchaeales > GW2011-AR1 > VGKP01. Next base: position 6,302 of record CAZOCP010000024.1, on the reverse strand, counting down.
ATATACTGGAGTTTTTCTTAAATTTATATTGAAGTATTTTTCAAGCTTGGCTATCAAAATAAAATCATCTTTAGGCAGTATTCCATTTTCAATAGTCTTTAAATTATATTCTTGTTCATTTATAGCTTCTGCCAGTTTTTTACGCGTTAAATTATGTTTTTTTCTTTGGGCTGCAATTATCCAGCTGAAGTTATCGACAAGCGATGATGCTATATCATTTTTGGTACGCAGAGGTTTTTTGAATAGATCGAAGAGTGAAGGCTCTTTTTTTTGATCTTTTCTGACAGTTTCTAACATATTTGATTTTGGCTTTCTAAGAATGAGCAGTCCTTCACGGCGAGCATAATCTTCAGAAACATGGACAATCTTACCTTCTTCTATTGCATCCACAAATTCTTCAGTGGGATTTGGTTTTATATTCCGAGGATCCATGATTTTTAGTGGAAAAGATGGTTTTTATTGATTGTTGTTTTTGAGAATTTTGCAAAAATACGTAAACATAAAGATTTCGAACTTAATGAGAAATCTTTGTACCAAAAAATTCCTCTGGAATTTTTAGGATTCTCTGAGAGAAGTTTGAAACATCGAGCATTTGTGTTTGCGCAATCCCCCTACTTCAGTTCGTGGGTAAGCAAACACAAATCTCGTGTGCTCAAGAACCCTAACACGCCCGCCACTTTAGTGGTGGGTTCTTGACACAGCCAAACCTTGCTGTAAAAGCCGCTGCAAGTTTCGCAAATTGGTTTATTCAAACTTCTCTTTTGACAGTACATTTTTAGTTTTTCAGGTATGATTCAATTTCTTCAACTGTGTGGAATTCTTCAAGCAAAGTTTCTTCATTAATTAATATTGATGGCAGAGTTGTAATGTCGTGCGCTCTCATTTGCAAATCAACAATTCCTAATCTTGAATCTTCGTCTTTGTCTCTAAGTTTGAGATCTCCTGCTATTGGAAGCAAAATTATTTTATTGCCTTTGTTTTCTTTTACTGTTTTAAGGACATTTGAGATTATTTTCTGCTCTGCTACTTTTGCAGAGTTTGCAGGGTCGCCAGAGTAGAAATATACAACAGTATCAAAGGGTTCATCGCATTTTTCTTTCAGCAGAATTGAGTTAAGCCAGAGTTCTGTTTTTAGCAAAACATATCTTTTCTTTTCTCTAGTTAAATCGTCTGATATTTGGTTTGCCTCTTCAAATCTTTCTAATTCTAAACCCCTGTTGTACAAATCATCTGCAAAAATGAAATTTTGAGCCATGGCTTCTTCACAGGAAGTTTGATCCATAATTTGATAATAATAATTCTGCAATTTTAAATCCAAGGCTTCAACTTCGTAATCTTTGTAAGAGTCAATGATTTTGTTAGTTCTGAAGTTTTCAAAGTAAAAACCCCATGAAAATCCTATTGTTAATACAAAGAATGTAATTATCAAAGATTCTGCAAATACTTTTGGCTTTCCGGTCATTTTGTATACCATTTTATATCTCCCTTTGCTAATTTATATATTGCGATGAGAAGAGGGATTAAATACAACGATCTGTAGAAAAAAGAGTATGAGAGTATCTTTAAAACGCTTTTGTTTCCTGTCTGCGAGTTTTTGAAGCCGAGTTTGTAGTAAATTATAGCTAGTATAAAGAAAATAATGGCTAAGAAAAGGAGGACTGTCAAGCTGATGCTGAATTCTATGTATCTCCAGTAATCGTAGCCTTGAAAGGCATAATAAAATGAGGAGAGATAATAATTTCCTTTTATCCAAATGAATCTGCTAAATAAGAGAAAGCCAATTATCGCTAGAATAAATGAGGAGCTTACATAGGGAATGACAAAATAACCAAAAGCACCCTTTTTGAACATTGATTTCCAATATTTTTTTACAGTTTGTATTCCTCCTAAATTCCATCTAACTCTTTGTTTTGTCCATGTTTTTAGGTCTTCTGGAACAGTTGTGTAGACTATTGCATCATATGACATTCTTGTTTGATAGCCTTCGCTTAGAATGTGCCATGTGATTTCAATATCTTCTGTAAGGTTTTTAGGATCAAAGCCACCGATTTTTTTTACCACGGATTTTCTATAAATGCTTAAAGGTCCGTTGGTGACATATACAGAATCCACGAAGTCAAGAAGTTTTCTTGTCCATGCTATAATTGAATAGTCTAAAACTTGGAATCTTCCCAGCAGGTTATCTTTATTTTTTACTAAAACTCTTGATGTAACTGCCGCTACATTTTTGTCGTCAAAGTGTCCGACCATTTTTATTAAAGAATCCGGAGTTGGATACGAGTCTGCGTCGGTGACAGCAATAAGCTCGCCATTTGCAATTTTTATTGCTTCATTTAAAGAGTTTGCTTTTCCTGAATTCGACTTGTTGAGAACTTTTATTTCCTTGTTCTTTTTTGCCAATTCATTGGCTATCTTTAATGTTTTATCCTCGCTACCATCGTTAATTATTATAATTTCTTTTTTTTCTTTCAGGTATTTTGTTTTTAATAATGAGTTGACTGTATCTTTTAATGTATTTTCTTCATTGTATGCAGGAACTAAGAAAGAGATTGAAGGATATTTTTTAATCTGCGGGCTTGAGAATAAATATTTTTTATTTCTTTCATGCAAAATCAAGAATATGACAATAAAAAAAATGCCGAAGAAAAATAATGTGATATAAGTTATTGTGATGAAACTTGTCATTTTATTCTTGCAGAGAATCTCTTTTGTTTATATTAAAATAATCATGGAATTCTTCGCTGACAGTCAGTTCTGCGGTGTGACCGAGCTTCTTTTTCATAATAAGACCGAAGTCAACAAACTTTTTTACATGGTCGTATGCTTTATTGCCTCTAATTTTAATTAAGACTGATTGTTTCATAGGCTGTTTATAGGCTATAATTGCCAAGGTTTCCTGCTCTGCTTTGCTAAATTCTGACGAACCTGTAGCCAGCCTGTTCACTAAGATTGTGTATTCTTCTGCAACATCCATTTTCCAGAGATCGTTCTTGTTTACAATATTAATACCCGATTCTTTGTATTTGTCTGATAGGTCTTCCAGAGCTCTTTTCAGCATTATTGGGTTTATGTCTGTTAACACAACAAGCTCTTGGATAGTAAGAAACTTGCCTGATATGAACAGAGCAGCCTCAATTTTCCTTAAATTTTCTCTTTCTTTGAATTCATCTATTTCTTGTGCACTTTCTGCGCTGATGTCCATGGAAAAATAAAGCAGATGGCAGTTTTAAACTTATTTATAATATGCAATTAAAAGGCCTTCAATAATTGCTGCGACTAGAAGCAAAGGCAGAACTATAAGAAAGAAGACTCTTAATCCGTTCATTATTCTATATTTTAATTCGGCTATGGGTTTTTTTGAGAATATGAAAAGACCTAATTTTAAACCAATTCCTAAGGAGATAAATATCGCTGGAAGTTCGAAGATTCCATGAGGAAGAATGCGCCAGAAGTCCTGAAAGCCGGTTATTTTATGCAGACGAGAGAATACATATCCTAGGATAGTTCCATTCAGCAAGGCATTTAAGACAGGCAATATTCCGAGAGCTATCCCTCCTAAGAAGCCCGTTAATGCACTCCATAAATTATTGACAAAGATGTATATTATTAGCTCAAGAGAAGATAGATTTTCTGTTTTGTCAATAATCTGTTTTAGCAGAGAGTCTAGAAATGATAATTTATCTGTGAAGATAAAACCTATTATGCTGCTTAAAATAAAAATACCTATGATAGATATTATATACGGAATAGATTCTATAAGATATTTTTTTCCAGCAATCAACTCTTTTTTTATAGAGTCTTTTTTATTTTTTATTTTTTTCATCTGAAATAATGATCCAGGAGCATAACTCTCTTTTTATATTTTTTTCTTAAATATATTCCATAAATTATACCTGAAAGAAACCCTCCAAAATGCGCTACATTTCCTATAGATAAATTTGCAGCTATTGTGGCTAGCCAAGTTAATGCAAGTATTAAAGGCACCATAACCCACGCCGGAAGAGAAAAGAATGGAAAGAAAATCAAGCTGAACCTTGCTTTTGGAATTATAACTACAAACAGACCGGCTATTCCGAATATTGCGCCAGAAGCTCCAAGCATGAAAGCATTTTGAGGACCTACTATTTTTTCTAAGAGTCCAAAGCTTAAAAAGCCGGATGCTAATACTGCTAAAATGCCTGCAAATATACCAGAAATTATGTAAAATATTAAGAATCTCACCCTTCCAATAATTCTTTCACATATTCTTCCCAGCGAGTGTAATGCAATCATATTAATAAGAAGATGCCCCGGACCCCCATGCACAAATACGTGCAAGAAGAGAGTCCATAGATACTTTCCAGATAAAATGTATTCAGGATTTATTGCAAACCACTTTATGAAATCAGGATTTATTGCAAAGAGGATAAGTCCTAATATAGAAATAATACCCGTGGCTATTATAATCAGCCAGGTTGCTGATATTCCGGCTGAAAATCTTTTTTGGGAATTCTTATTATAGTAATATCTCATTTCTTCTTTTTCTTCTTGATTATCTTCTTTTTTCTTAATGCATTTTTTTTCTTTGTTTTCTCTGCTTTTTTCTTGTGTTCTTCATATTTTCTTTTTTTAGCTGATAATTTTTCCTGTTTTTGGTGGAAGATAGACAGTTCTGCACGCACACTGTTTAAATCTTCCTGAGCTTTATTAATATCTTTTTCTATTGAACTTATTTCTTTTATATTATCTTTTAATTGGAGAATCTCGCCGCATTCTGTGCATATATAATTGTTAATAAGAGCGTTTTCTTCGTTCATTTCCATGTCGCCATTCGGGCAGGCAAAAAATCGCTCTGTTTTTTTACTTTGTATTTTATGCTGGAGTGCAGAGATAGTATTAAATAAATTTTGCTCAAGCTTTAGCATGCCTTTGTCTTCTTGAAACGTCCAATCGTATGTGTACCATCCTCCTTTTTTCTGGTCTTTCTTTTTTGTGAAACTGACAATCCCTTCGTCTGCCAGTTTGTATAAAATATTGCGCGCTTGATTGACTGTTATTTTTAGTTTTTTTGCTATGACAAATTCATTGACTTTTTTCTTTCTATAAAGAAGGTCTACTATGTTTTTGGCTTTCTCTCCTGCTATCGAAGTGCATATATCTTTAAGAAGATCTATTATCATATAGTTTCTTGATTATAATGTGTTAAAAACTTTTCTTTATTGATATTGTCATTTTATAATTAATATAAAGCTATATATATTGTTTTTTAAATTAAAGAGTATGTTTTGGCATAAAAAAGAGGAAGCAGAGCATTTACCTGATTTGCCTCCTGTTAAGCCAGTTCCTGATGTGAATTTGGCCTCTTCTGAAGAATATGAAGAAGATGACGAGCAGAGGCATGGGCTGCCTTCTTTTCCTGATTCTGCGCTACACCGCGGGTTTTCACAGGCCGCGATAAAGGATGCGGTGAGCCAATCTGACGTTGGACAAGAGCAGACTATCGGCAATCCTATGAATCAAAGGAAGTTTAGGACTGTTGAGATGGAAGATTCTTTTTCAAGTAACAGATCTAATTTTCCTATTTCTCCTCCGCCTTTTTATAGAAATCAGCCAATGGAAGATTCTAAACAGAAGGATAAGGATGTTTATATAAGAATTGATAAATTTTATTCTGCAAGAAAGGCTTTAGAGACAACACGGGATAAATTGAATGAAATTGATGAACTTTTAAGAAAAATTCGGGAGACAAAGCTGCGCGAGGAGCAGGAGTTAAATGCCTGGGAAAAAGAGTTGAGTGAGGTGAAAGCCAGAGTGCATGAAGTTGTTGAAACGATTTTTGAAAAAGTATCATGAATTCGGAATATGTAAGATTATCAGGAGCTGAGCGATACTACGGCAAGAAAAACTTTTTACAATCTGAATTATCTTTATTAAATGTTTTAAAACGCCAGAAAGAGTATCAACGGCTGCGCAAAGAGGAAATTGCTCTAAAAATTCAGCTAAAAAAAAGCATTGATGATACACAGGATGCTTTGAAAATTTTGGATGCTGTTATGCCTAAATTAGTTATTAATCACAGAGACAAAAACGCGAGTAAGGAAGAACTCCGCGAGCTTGAGGCTGAGGAAGTTGTTATAGAAAGGGAGATTGATAACATAAAAAAACGTTTGTCACAACTTGGATAATATGAATTAGTGTTATTTATTCTGATTTTTTAAAATTACCTGAATCTGAACATCTCTTTCATCTTGAAGTTTTTCTATATAGTATCAAAGATTTTTGCGCGTACGAGCTTTGCCTGTAACCGAACGCACCCCAAAAGC
>CAZOCP010000023.1:0-10369 GCA_964578345.1 Candidatus Woesearchaeota archaeon | reverse complement strand
TTTAAGCCAGGTGTCGGGGGTTCAAATCCCCTCGAGGCCATTATATAAGGGGGGCGAAAGTCCAGATTTAATTTAACACTTCAGAAACATTTAAAAGGCTAGTTTTGTAATTTTTTTAAATGCCCACTTATTCCAGAATACTCATATTACTAATCTGGGGTAACTATCAAAATATTTATGCACATCCTCCAACCAAAATATACGCGTCTGCATCCTGAAGAGGTGAAGAGTCTCCTTGGAAAGTATAATCTTTCTCTTTCACAATTGCCTAAAATTAAATCAGACGACCCTTCTGTGCCTTCTGGATCTTTAAGAGGCGACGTATTAAAAATAGAAAGAAAAGACAAAGAAAAAACATCAGTGTACTTTAGAGTTGTGGTTTAAACATGAATAATAAAAAAAACATCTTAGTAGCGAAATATCTAGAGCAGCATTCATTAGTAGAATCGAATATTATATCTTTCAATGATTTTATACAAAATAAGCTTCAACAGATAATTCATGAAATTAATGACACGATAAATAACGAGGAAGTTGAAATAACTCTTGGGAAAATAAGAGTGGGTAAACCGAATATTGTTGAGTCTGATGGAAGCACTACTTTGATTACTCCGATGGTTGCGCGGCTAAGAAGTCTCACTTATTCTGCCCCTATATTTTTGGAACTAACTGTTAAATTCGGTGGTCAGACTGATAGCGCTGAAGTTGAGATTGGAAGAATTCCTATTATGGTAAAGAGTGCTTTCTGTAATATTTATGGAATGAACCGAGAACAATTAAGAGATAATTATATGGACCCGTTGGATCCTGGAGGCTACTTTATCATTAATGGAAATGAGAGAGTTATGGTAATGAGCGAAGACTTAGCTGCTAACCAGCCATTTCTAGAAGAAGGAAGACTTGGCCTGACTCTACGATTGTTTTCTCAACGCGGATCTTATAGGATACCTACAACTATTTCAGAAACCAATGAAGGTATTTTCGAATTAACATTCAGTAGATTAAAGAATATCCCGGCCATTGTCATATTAAAGGCTCTTGGTCTTACAAAGGAAGCTGATATGGCTAAAAACATATCATACGAGACTGACTCTTTAATTGTTAATTTATATGAGTTTGCAAATATAAAAGATGCGGAAGAAGCGATGATTTATATTGCTGATAAATCTGGCATCCAAGGTACAAAAAAAGAAATATTGGACCGTGTGAAACAACGGATTGATTCATATCTAATGCCCCACATCGGGCTTGAAAAACAATCTAGGCAAGAGAAGGCTTTTACTTTATGCAGACTAATCAGGCTTTTTCTGCAAGCAAAGGATAATTCTGAAATACGAACAGACAAGGACCATTACGCAAATAAAAGAGTAAAACTCTCAGGCGATTTAATGGCTGATTTATTTAGAGTAAATGTAAGTATATTGATAAGAGACATTCAGTATTCTCTCCAGAAAATTGCCAAGAGAAAAAAATTCTATTCTATAAAAACAATTGCAAAGTCTACTTTATTTACCCAGAGAGTTGAAAGTGCAATTGCAACAGGAAGCTGGATTGGCGAACGTTCTGGAGTAACTCAGAATATGGACAAGACAAATTACCTTGCAATGTTATCCCAATTGCAAAGAGTTTCATCTATGCTGCCAGGAGAGCAGGAAAATTTTATGGCCAGAACATTGCATCCAACTCACTATGGAAGATTCTGCCCTACTGAAACTCCTGAGGGCACTGAAATAGGCTTGAGAAAAAATCTAGCATTATTAAGCAAGATTTCTACTGCAGCAAGTTATAATGAGCAAGAAGTATTAAAGAAATTTGCAGATTTAGGATTGAATAGAGAAAGCGGCAAAGATGTTTTTTTCAATGGAAGATCTTTGGGTTTTGTTGAGCAATCTGAAGAATTTACACAGAATATAAGAGACGCAAGAAGAAGAGGAGAGCTGCCTAAGGAGATGAGCATAAGATATGATGAGAGAGTAGGACAAATTATAATATCTACCGAAGTAGGCAGAGTTTTAAGACCGTTAATAGTTATAGAGAAAGGAGTAGTCAAACTTAGAGATGAACATCTTGTTCTTATAGAAAATGACAAGATTAAATGGAATGATTTAGTTAAAGAAGGAATTATAGAATATATTGATGCTGCTGAAGAAGAGAATGCTTTAATTGCGACTAATCCTAATGATGTGGCTGCAGAACACACTCATCTTGAAATTCATCCTATAGACTTATTTGGGCTAATAACCAGCCTTGTACCTTTTGGAAATCATGATCAATCTGCTAGATTAAATAGAGGAAGCAAAACGTTAAAGCAGAGTTTAGGTATTTATGCAGCAAATTATCTTGTAAGATTAGACACAGATGTGTCTATTCTGCATTATCCACAAAGACCGCTAGTAAGAAGCTTTATTTATGATACTCTTGAAGTTTATCCATCCGGACAGAACATTGTAGTTGCAATTATGCCATTTGAAGGATATAATATGGAAGATGCAGTGGTGCTGAATAAAGCAAGTGTTGAAAGAGGTCTTGGGAGAAGCACTTACTTCAGACCATATTCTGCGACAGAGCTGCGTTATGCTGGAGGGCTGACTGACGAAATAGTCGTGCCTAACAAAGATGTTGCAGGATATAGAACTGAAAGTTTATACCGCTTCTTAGAAGATGACGGAGTTGTTTATCCTGAAGCAGATATGAAAGAGGGAGAAGTATTAATAGGAAAAATCACTCCTCCGAAATTTTTAAGTGAAGCGAAGGATATAAGCATTCAGTCTAAAAAAGAGGCTAGCACGGCAGTTCGCCAGGAAGAAAGAGGAACTGTAGATGCGGTTTTTGTAACTATAGATGGAGAAGGAAATAAAGTTGTTCAAGTTAGAACTAGAGACTCTAGGCTTCCAGAACCCGGAGATAAGTTTTCAACTCCTCATGGGCAGAAAGGAGTTGTTGGATTGATTGCAGAAAGTGAAGATATTCCATTTACCGCTTTAGGTGTAAAGCCTGATTTAATGTTTAATCCGCATAGTATTCCAAGTAGAATGACTGTTGGATACTTAATTGAGCTGCTTGCTGGCAAGACAGGAGCAGTAAGCGGGAAAATAATCGACGGCACTTCATTTACAGGACAAACTGTGCAAGAACTTGAGGAGCAGTTGAAAGATTTAGGATTCAGCTATGATGGAAAAGAGACAATGTTTAATGGAATAACAGGTAAGAAAATGGGATTAAAAATCTATATAGGAAATATGTACTACCTGAAACTTAAGCATATGGTAAAGAATAAAATGCATGCGCGCGCATCAGGAAAAGTTACTCTGTTAACTAGACAGCCAATAGAGGGGCGCTCTCGCGGAGGAGCTTTGAGATTGGGAGAAATGGAGCAACAGGCACTTACAGGGCATGGGGCATCATTATTGCTTAAAGAGCGATACGATTCAGACAAAACTGTAGTATACATCTGCAAAGAATGCGGAGCAATGACCTGTGAAGATATTCTTCACAGTAAGATTGTCTGCCCAATGTGCAATAGTGCAGAATCTGAACCAATAGAAGTTTCATATGCATTCAAACTATTGATAGATGAATTATTAGGACTCGGCATTCAGACATCGTTTGAATTAAAGAATAAATACGAACAATAAATGAGAGAAAATTATTTTAGAAAACAAGTTAGAGCATTGCGCTTTAGTTTACTAAGCCCTGAAAAGATAAAAAAGCTCAGTGTTGCTAAAATTATAACGCCCGAACTTTATGATATAGACAGTTTTCCTGTAGATGGAGGATTAATGGACTCAAGACTTGGCGCTATTGATCCTGGAGTAAGGTGTAGAACTTGCGGCAAAAGAGTAAAAGAATGCCCCGGGCATCCTGGAAGCATTGAATTTGCCCGTCCTGTTTTACATATTAAATACATTCCTCTTATAGAATTATGTCTTCGCAGTTTTTGTTATAAATGCGGCAGACTAACTTTAAGCGATGAAAAACAGAAAAATCTTACTGTTGCTCTTAGATCTAAAAAAGCTAGAGATGCTAAAAAATGTTCTTTTTGTAATGAAAGTCTTGAAAGAGTTAAACTTGAGAAGCCCATGAACTTTATGATTGGGAAGAAAAGACTAAACCCAATAGAGATAAGAGAAAGACTTGTTATTATCAAAGATGAAGAGCTAAAGAAAATAGGAATTAATCCAAAAACCTGCAGGCCTGAATGGGCGATACTTTCTATTCTTTTAGTGCCTTCTGTTACTGTCAGGCCGAGCATTACTTTAGACAGTGGAGAGCGTAGTGAAGATGATATATCTCATAAATTGTCTGATATAATAAGGTCTAATCAACGACTCTGGGAAAATTTGAATGCTGGAGCTCCCGAAGTAATAATTGAAGACCTATGGGATCTTCTTCAATATCATGTCACAACTTTTTTTGATAATACTATCTCTAAAATACCTCCTGCCCGCCATAGATCTGGACAGCCTTTGAAAACAATTACAGAACGCATTAAAGGAAAAGAAGGCAGGATTAGGCATAATCTTGCTGGAAAAAGAGTTAATTTCTCAGCTAGAACAGTTGTATCGCCAGACCCATTTATAAAAATAAATGAGGTAGGAGTTCCTTTTGAAATTGCAAAAATTATCACGGTTCCGGAGATAGTTACTTCTAAAAATATTGAATATATGAAAGAACTGATAAAAAAAGTAGATATTTATCCTGGAGCAAATTATATTATTAGACCTGACGGAAAGAGGAAAAGAATTACAGAAGATTTGAAAGAAGAAATATGCGCGGAAATTCATCCAGGTTATAAAATAGAGAGGCACTTGAGAGACGGAGATATTGTTCTGTTTAATAGACATCCTAGTCTGCATAAGCAAAGCCTTATGGCGCATTATGTCAGAGTTCTGCCGAATAGAACTTTCCGTCTGCATCCTGCTGCTGCGATGCCGTACAATGCAGATTATGACGGAGATGAGATGAATATTCACAGCCCTCAAACAGAAGAAGCCCGCTCTGAAGCAAAGATTCTTTTGGATGTCAGCAGTAATATAATATCTTCTAAAAATAATACAAATTTGGTAGGAACTATTGCAGATTCTGTTACTGGAGCATATTTGTTAGGTAAGGACAAACTGATGAAAGCAGAAGCAGATCAGATTCTTTTCTCAGCTGGAATCATAAATTCTGTAAATTCTAAAGAGATTTCAGGAAGAGATGTTTTTGCTCAGATTATTCCGAAAGGTTCATCTATAAAAGTGCATGATGAGATAATAGGAAGCTCTACTTTTATTTCAGAGGAAGGGGCAATGGTTAAAATTATTGATAGAGAGTTTGGCAGAGAGAGCGCATTAAATTCCATAAATCAAGCATTTATTTTGGGCGCGGTGTATCTTTCGAGAAGAGGGCATACTATATCTGTTCAAGACTTAAATGTCTCTGAAAAAGTCAAGAAAATGACCGATAATATTGTTGTAGAGTCGGAAAAGAAAACTGTTGAGGTTATTAAAGAATACTTATCTGGCTCTTTGAGTATTCTGCCCGGGAAGACTTTAGAAGAAACGAGAGAAATTAAGATAGCCCAGATTTTAAATGAAGTTAGAACTGAGATAGGAATCATTGTAAAACAAAATTTTCCAACGAATGGAAATGTCAACAATATGATTGCTCCTGGAGGCGGAGGGAGTATATTAAATATCACTCAAATTGGATGCTGTGTCGGCCAGCAGTCTCTATGGAATAAACGCATTGGTTTTGGTTATATAAATAGAACACTATCTTTCTTTAAAAAAGGAGATATAGGCCCGGAGGCAAGAGGATTTATCAAATCATCTTTCTTTGGAGGATTAAAGCCTGCAGAATTCTTTTTTGGAGCAATTACAGGAAGAGATAGTTTAATGGATCTTGCATTGAGAACTCCTAAATCTGGATACCTTTATAGAAGATTAGTCAGTGCATTACAGGACCTTAAAGTAGAGTATGATGAAACTGTAAGAGACGCTTCAGATAATGTTATCCAATTTTATTATGGAGAGGACGGTAAGGATGTATCCAGGTTGCATTTGAAAGAAAGCAAAGTATATCCAGGAGAAGCAGTTGGAGTAATAACTGCACAGAGTTTTGGAGAGGCATCCACACAGATGGTATTGAATGTCTTCCATCATGCAGGTGTTGCACAAATGCAGATAACACAGGGTCTGCCTCGCTTAATTGAAATTCTAGATGCAAGAAAACAACCCTCTACTCCATTAATGGAGATATATCTTGATAAAGAGCATAATAATGAAAAGGATGCAAAAGTTATAGCAGAAAAAATGAAAGAAATTCCTTTGAAGGAAATAATGTCTGAAATTAAAATTGAATTTTCAAATAAGAAGATTGATATATTATTAGACAGTAAAGCATTGCGCAGCGCCCACATTGGAGCCGCAACAATTGCAGAAAGATTAAAAGAAAAAGGATTTAAAATTAAAGGAAATGATTTAAAGTTAACTATTCTAGTAGAAGATCTGGATTTTAAAGCAATATATAAATTAAAAGAGAAGCTGAAAGATACTGTACTCTCCGGCATTAAAGGAGTAAGGCAAGTTGTTGTGGCAAACAGAGGAAGAGAGTATGTAATAATTGCTGCTGGTTCGGAGCTTAAAGAAGTTCTTGAGTTTAAGGGAGTTGATAAAAATAGAGTAACATCGAATGATGTTCATGATGTGGCGGCTGTGTTAGGCATAGAGGCTGCAAGACAGACAATAATAAATGAAATAACTGCAGTAATAAATTCTCAGAATCTTGATATTAATGAAAGACATTTGAAATTGGTAGCTGATGCAATGACTTCTTCCGGAGTTGTCAAGGGAGTTACTAGAATGGGAATAATCTCTGATAAAGCGAGTATTCTTGCTAGAGCGACATTTGAGACTCCAGATAAACAGTTTATTAATGCAACAATACAGGGAGGAAGAGATGAATTAAGCTCGGTTATAGAAAACATACTTCTTAATCAGCCAATTCCTGTTGGCACTGGACTGCCGGGCCTTTTGGTTAGAGTAACTGGACCGTTGGTGAATAAAGATTTAGAAAAAGAAAAGAAAAAGAAGAAATAAGATTGAGATGAGGCAAGAACACGTTATAATTGAAAGTTATGGAGCAATAAATAGTTGAATTTGATTAAATTGAGTAGAAATTCTAAATCTTAAACTTAGGATGTTCTAATGGTTTTAGAACTTCTTCTCTTTTTGATTCTTTATATTTCTGTCTGGCAATTGCCTCAATTCTTCCGGGAATAAATATAAGTGAAAATAGATATGGGCTAACAGATCCTGCAATGAAACCAAGGCTAATCATTGAAAGCCCCCAAGCAGCCATTATCCCTTGGTTAACAGCATCCATTCTGTAATATAACCATCTGGATTCAAATAATGCATTTTGATCATACGCAAGAAGTTTATCAGTTAATATTACAACTGCTCTTTCATGTAACATATGCTCGCAAATGTATTTATCTCTATCAGATAAATCTTTTTCATTAACGGCAAATCTTCTTCCTGTATTTGCTAGATACCTAAAAATTACATAGTGGAGGCTTTCGTGAAATGTAATTGATTTTACCTCCGATAATGTTTTATTATTTTGAATTTCTATAATTCCTTCATATCCTGGATATTGAGCAAATTTATCTTTTAAATCTTGTTGGAATTTTGGATTTACGAAGTTTTCTCTCTCTAATTCTGTCGCCTTATCTTTTAGATTGACCATACAACGCCCAGCGGTAAAATATTTATCATTATGTCTTCTTTTTTCTGGATGCAAAAATCCAAAATTACTTTCAAGTTGACTCAGATTGAATAAACTTGGATATCTAGGGTTTCTAGGTATAAGTTTGGGTCTTTTTTCCCTTAAGGCTTCTTCACGTGCCTGTTTAAAGGCATCTTGTTCTTCAAAATAATCTTTTATTGTTTCTAATCTCTCAATAAATTCATCATATTGTTTTTCCAAATCCTCTTCGCTAACTCTTGGTCTAATTTCTAACCTGGCTAGGTCTATGACTTTATTTTCCAATCCAATTGTATCTCTAGACCATTCCGACAAGTATAATTTCATTTTCTTTTCCTAGCAAAATCTATCATTGATAGAGCATTTCCTAAATAATACCATCCGCCATATGAATTTTTAGCTTTAAATAAACAACTGTCTTTTGGTTGTTTAAATTCTTCATCAAAATGTGCAGACCCGACACTTCTGGAGAAAATAATTAATTGGTTTAAGAAGTTGTTTGGCAGTAAATAACGATAAAACTCGTTCTGTCAAAGAATATGTTTATATACTATAATCTTTTATAATAAAAGTAGAAATTCTTAAGATGTCAACTATAAATTTACAAACAATGCGTTATATCAATTTACTGGACAGCACTTCAAGAGTGAAAACTAGCAAATGTTTTATATATAATAATGCGATAGTATTTGCAGTGCCTTCTTTCATGGTTGCTCGAGCAATTGGGCCGGGCGCTATTAATGTAAGGAATATCCAGGAAAAATTAGATAAAAAAATCAGAATTATCAGCGAAGCTAAGGGATTGGAGGATGCTGGCAGGTTTATACAAGATATAGTGGCCCCAGTAACATTCAAATCACTGGAAATAAAAGATAATTTCTTAATCATAAACTCTGGGCATCATAGCAAAGCAGCCCTTATTGGAAGAAACAAGAGGAGATATGAAGAATTGCGCCAGATTATCAAAGATACATTCAGTATGGAGCTGAAGATTATTTAGAATTCGAATAATATTTATTTACTCTAAAAATAATTTTATTTAAAATACGTTTTTGTTTCCTGGAAGTGAGGCAATTTTGTTTTCTGGAAGTGAGGCAATTTTGCAGGAAATTTTTTGACTAACTTCGGCGGCTCGCCGCTTATTTCAACTACCCGACCATTGTCATCCGAGTCAGAGAGATCCCAGTTGTTCGAGCTAATATTATTAACATCGGAGTGACAGTAAATGTACAACCTCGAAAGTCCATTGTCTTTAGTAGAGACTCGCCATTTACCGTTATAATCATCTCTAAATAAAGGCAGTCCAGTTTTCTCATTAAAGGAAGAAAATCTTCTATTATTGTTTTTGTAAGATAGTTCAGGAGCCTTAATAACTTGAGTTGCATCACTCGGCACTAAAATTAATCCATATTTAGATTGCCAACTATCTTTTACTCTCAAATCAGTTATAATAACAGGGTAATTGAAGTTTTTTATTCCCATCTTTTTTGCAAGAGTTCTTGCAAGGTAATTATTGGCAGGAATAAGAGAATCTTCCAAGCTTCTCAAAACTACAGCATTAACATCTACATAATTTTCTGAAAAATATTTTTCATCAGCGTCAGCTGTTCGCAATAAATCTGCAAGGCCTGCTCTTCTTGTTCCTTTTGGAGATATAGAATCGAGCAGTGCTAAAGCAAAAATATTAGAGCCGATCATTTCTCCTTCTGAATTTAAAGCATAAACATCTAATGTTGATTGAGCCCGTTCACCGTATTTTTTTATTGCTTCCTTAAACAGCAAAAACCTTTCCTTAGCTCTCTCGCCAGCCAGCTTTTTGGCTATTGTTTTTGGCAACAGCGGAGTTTCTTTATTCGTATTTGTTTTCATGCTTTTTCTAGAAATCACTTTTGTCATAACTGCATGCATGTATTTAAATCTTTTCTAATTTATTCATTGATGAAAGATAAAGATTTAAATACATAATAAGATATAGCTATCTATAGGTTGAACATAATGACTACAACAACTATACAATTGGAGAAATCTCTAGTTAAATCTCTCAAAAAGGCGCAAGAATATCCTAGACAGACATACAACGAGCTGATCAAGCACATGATTAAGGTCTTCCAGACTGTTAAAAAAGGCAATCAGTATGATGAATTTTTGCACAAAATCCAGCAAGCTAAAATGAAGGAATTGTGGAACAACGAGGAAGACGAGGCTTGGGAACGTGCTTAAATCAGGCGATGTTGTTCTTGTGAATGTCCAGTTTACTGACACGTTCGAGATAAGAAAAAGACCTTCTCTTATTCTCTTTGAAGAGTTTGGCAATGTTGTTGTAGCAGGAATTACGAGTAATACAGAGATGAAAGGAATTACTTTAGCAAAGAAAGATGGAGCAATAAAAGACAGTATAATAAAACTTAATTATATTTTTACTGTCTCTCACGCAATGATCGAAAGGATATTGTTTTCTTTGTCGGCAGAAAAGAAAAAGGAAGTCTTTAATGCATTTGTTGAGAAACTCAACGCATTGCGATAAGATCCTGTAGAATCTGTCCCTATAGAGATTGTAATTAACATCAAAACGTCAGGAATCGAAGATTCCTGAGCGCACCCAAGAACACTAAGTTCT
>CAZOCP010000022.1:0-10420 GCA_964578345.1 Candidatus Woesearchaeota archaeon | reverse complement strand
AATCGTCTCCTGCCTGAAGATGAAACATTAGAAGTTTGATATTGGCTCGTTATAATCTTTCCTTATTGATGATGAAGAGAGGCATCAAGAATTTCCAGATCTACGAGTTCTGTCAATGTCCTCTTTTCCAAGACGCGTTTCATCCTATTCTCAACGAGAGGCTTGTACTTAATGTCAACGAGTGTATAGACCTGCTTCCACGTGTTTTCGAGAGATTCTCGTTCAACAGGGATATAATCGCTAGGGCATGTTTCGCGATATAGTTGGCCGAGCTCAGCATGGCGTCGTTTCCAAGTAGAGCCTTCGGAACCTCCGAGACTCATTCTTAAAGTTGCTTCTAAAATTTGACCGGCAATCTGTGGGCGAGGAGTTTCTTTCACTATCTGTTCATATGCCGCATTTCTTATGGCTTTAATATGTTTATGGAGTTCAGGAGTGCATATTCCATTTTTACCAGTACCTGCACAATATTGACAGGGCATTGGGTACAGGCCAGGCATAAAATCCCCAAAGTAACCATCACCATTACATGCATTACACATTTTCAGTTCACCGTTCATTACTGGACTGAATAATCATTCTATTTAAATCTTTATTTGTTACCCTTTACAAGATAATACTCCTCTAGCAACTTCGCTAAGACAATCGCTTCACTTCTAGCCAACTAACGAGCTTATTCCTATCTGAAGGGACATCTTTCCTTGAATAAAACACAAATTCCATTCGCTCATGGCACTTCTGGCAATAAGCTATGCCTTTTCAGATAATTTTGGTAATACAAAATTAATTATATTCCATTTATCTCCATTAAATCCTGAAACCGCAAGAAAATCTTCAGGAATATTTATATACTTAATCTTATAAATATTATCATGCAAAAAAGAACCTTTACCTTCATAGTTTTTATTATATTTCTTTCATTTTCTCTAATAGCATTAGTCTATGCAGCAGGCTCAAGCACAGGAAACCGTGAAGATTCTGCAACCAAATCAAATGTTGCACAAAATGATTCTCGAGCAAATCAAAGAGCTGAAATACGCGAAATAATCCAAGAAAAAAGAGAAGAAATAAGAAAGGTAAGAGCCGAATCCCGCGTAAAATGGCTAAGAATGCATAGCTGTGAAGACTCAGATGGAAGAAAGGAAAGAATAAAATGCAGATTAGAAAAGAAAGCAGAAAAAATCGAAGAGAGGCTGGAAAATAAAACAGAAGAATCATGCAGAGGTGTAAAACAGCCTGAGAAATGTGAAATTCTTTATAAAAAAGTGCAGGAATGTTATGAAAAAGAAGGCAGGCAAAAAGACCAATGCTTCAAAAGAGCTGCAGGATTTATAGCCCATAAGATTAAAGACGAAATAAACAACGAATCAAAGCGGGAATATCTTGTCTTTGTACTCTATAATCTCCAAGAGAGAATAGAAGACAAGCATGCTGCTGGAAATCTCACAGATGAAGAAGCAGCAAAGATTATAGATATGATAGTAAGTATTAAACAACTTATATTAAATGGAGAGAACAGAGATATAATCAAGCCTAAAATTCAGGAGTTGCGAAAAGAATGGCAGAATATAATAAAATAACACATATAATGGAAAAATCAGCGAAGATAGGAAGGAATGCATTAATTGTTATAATAATTTTATTAATTATACTAATTATCGCTTTTTTTGTTTTGAAGAAAGATTCAAAAGAATTATCTTCAAATTTAAACCAGCCTTTATCAAATGATGCCTCAATAACTCCGGGCCAAACAGATTCTGATGAAGCAGCAAGTCCATTAGCAACGCCGGAAGATGATTTTTCCGTTTTGGATGAGACTTTAGAAACTCTTAGATGAAGTAGTAATGTGCAAACTATTCTAAAAAATATTTTCTAAAGCTTTATAAACAATCTTTGTTATAAAAAAATATGTCAGAGCGTCTATCATTTGAAGATGAAATAAATAAAAATAAAATAAAATCTATTTTCTTAATGGCAGTTATGATACTTTTTATTATATTTTTAGGGTATATTATATCCCTTATTCTTGATCCAGGTTTATTTTTTATTATAATGATATTCTCAATTATTATTTCTCTGCTCTATACTTTCTTCAGCTATTATTTCTCCGATAAAATAGCCTTGGCATCAGTTCGTGCCAAAGAAGCTTCATCTGTATATCATAGACTTCTTATTCATACAGTAGAAAATATGGCTTTAGCATCAGGTCTTCCAAAACCAAGAGTCTATGTAATGGAATCTGAACAGATTAACGCTTTTG
The DNA here is from genome assembly GCA_964578345.1 of Candidatus Woesearchaeota archaeon. GTDB lineage: Archaea > Nanobdellota > Nanobdellia > Pacearchaeales > GW2011-AR1 > VGKP01. The sequence goes on along the minus strand of CAZOCP010000022.1, from coordinate 8,160 downwards.
CTTCTGGCAGAGATCCAAAAAATGCAGTTATCTGCGTTACTTCTGGAGCCATAAAAAAGCTAAGTAAGCAGGAGCTTGAAGGAGTGATTGCTCATGAAATGTCGCACATCGCAAATTTTGATATTCGATTCATGACCTTAGCTGCAGTGCTTGTCGGAATTATATCTATAGCCGCGGAAATATTTTTAAGAAGTCTTTATTTTTCAAAGTCAAGAGACCGAGGAGGAAGAGCAGGGGCGATTATTTTAATAATCGGCATATTATTTTCAATACTTGCCCCGATATCAGCTCGGCTAGTATCTTTTGCAATATCTAGAAAACGAGAGTTCACAGCAGATGCAACCGGAGTGAAATTCACACGCTATCCGCCCGGATTAGCATCAGCTCTTAAGAAAATAAAAAACGATCATATATCATCAGAGGATAAACATCACTATGCAAAAGCCATGGCTCCTTTGTTTATATCAAATCCATTCTCTGCAAAAAAAATGTCTAACTTATTTTCAACACATCCAGACATAAACGAGAGAATTCATAGGCTAGAGTCTATGTGATGTCAGAAATGCAGCGCCCTGAGGGGCGCGGTTTGAACCGCATTTCTGAGCATCCAAAATCGTTAGGCGTTCCTATGGAGGAATTAGTAAAATAATTTTATGAATAAAGAAACACAAAAATTTCTTGAAGAATTAAAACAACACTCTGATGTGTTAGGTGTGATTATGTTCGGCTCTTGGGCGCGTGGCAATAACCGCCCAGATAGCGATGTTGATTTGGTAGTTATTTTGACGGATGGTTATCGCCGAACTGTTGAACACCGAAACGGACAACCATTTGAAATTATTTATACAACTGAAAAAGGAGCTTTTGACTATTGGGAAAGCCACAAAGATGATGCGGCTGGGCTTTGGGAAGTAGCAAAAATTTTATACGACAAAGACGGCACAGTTGAGCAATTGAAAAATAAAATCAAGGAGGTTTTGGACGCTGGCAAGAAAGCAATTGATGAATATCAACTTGGGCAATTTCGTTTTGATTCCGATGACTCACTAAAATATACAGAGAGTATTCTTGCCAGCGATCCAACCACAGCAAATCTCATGCTCACAAACAAAATTTTTGCGCTAACAGAATTATTTTTTGATATTCGGCAAATGTGGACACCTGCACCGAAACAGAGGCTTGTGGAGATACAAAAAATTAGCCCTGATTTTTATTCTTTACTCCAACAGTTTTATCAAGAGCAAATTACTCTGAAAGACAAACTAGAAATAGCGAAAAAAATTGTGCCAGTTGTTTTCAAAAAATAAATTTATGAAATTAAATATTGCATACAACATAGAAAAAGACATCGAGAACTTTATCAACGGCACACGAGCAGTAAACAGCAAAAAGCCGACAAAATTTCAAATTTCGTTTTCCGAAAAATACGGCGACAATTTTGAAGCGGGAAAAGTCAAAGCGTTCATAGAGGAACAAGATAAGGTAAACGGCTTTGACGCAAACAAGGAAATTGTCGCCGTAGAGGAAAGATGGAAAATTGCGGAGCCGATTTTCATTCCGCGAGTAGAAAAGATATTCGGCATTTCCTACCCTGCGCCGATTATTACCGTTTATTTGACCCACAACGAGCGTTGCACCTACAATATCGAGCAAAACTATTTTTTCGTCAGAATCAGCTCGGAATTTTCCAGCAACACGATAATGCACGAACTTTTACATTTCTACACTTGGCACGCCTTTGGCAAAAAGTTATTGGACGAGGGACTTTCAAAATTGGTGTATAACTACATTAAGGAATCACTGACGGAACTCTTGAATCTTGAGTTTTCCGATTTGTTGAGTGGAAAACCGGATACTGGCTATCCGCAACATCAAGAAATGCGTGCCGAGATCAAAAAACTCTGGCTAGAAAAGAAAGATGTAAAAGCTGTGGTTAATAACGTTCTAGGAAACGAAAAATTTAAGAAGAGAGATTGGGCGGAATATTACGAAATCACAAAAAATAAACCACCAACAAAACTTCTCATCAAAGCCCTTGAGTACGTTGCTGATAAGAACAAGGCGATTGATATTGGTGGCGGTGCGTTAAAAGATACTCGCTATCTACTTGAACAGGGATTTGATGTAACAGTAGTTGATAAAGCGGATTTGATGACGAAAGAAGCGGAAGCGATAAAATCAAACAAACTCCACTATTTCGTTTCCGCTTTTGCAGATTTTGATTTTCCCAAAAACGAATACGATATCGCCTCCGCTATGTATTCCTTGCCATTTAATCCGCCAGAAAGTTTTGATGTTGTTTTTGAAAAAATAAAATCATCGCTCGTAAAGGAAGGGATATTTTGCGGTCAATTCTTCGGTGTCCGAGATGAGTGGAGTGTAAATAAAAAAATGACTTTTCATACTAAAGAACAGGTAGAAAAATTACTCTCTGATATGGAAGTCATTTTACTTAATGAAGAAGAAAAGGATGACAAAACTGCAAACGGCACACCGAAGCATTGTCATGTTTTCCATTTCATCGCTAAAAAACTATGATATATCTTTACCACTCCATGCCAAAAAATTTACAAGGTAACATTCTTTATCCGCTAAACGCACCGAAAGAAAAACATCCTGATATTTACGAACAGCAAGTGAGTAAATATGTCGGGCGTGAGCATATAAAGGAGCAACGAATTACGATACTAGATTGTTTATGGAATGATGTTTTGTATTTTTCGGCGGTTAATCCAAAAGAAATAAAACAAGCTCTTATTGAAGCTGGAAGAAATCGGTAGCGCTTTCGGGGTGTTGAGAACTGCCAAAGGCAAGGTAAAAAATACAGGAGACACTTTAGAAATGCTAATTCGAAAATTCTTCTTTAATTGATAAAGTTAAAAGTAGCAAAGAACTTCAGATAATCGCTGAGCTGATAATCTACAATTATACAACAAAACCAAAAAAGAGAAACCTTTTTAATATATCTTTCTTGATATAAATATGGTTTGCAAAGATAAATTCATTCTCTATATTGATATAAAAAAAAGAACTGGCTTAGACATATTATTTCAAGACTTAGATGATTATTCAATAATACGTTATTTTGATCACGGAGATGCAATTAATTCAATTAGGCAGGGATTGAAATATGACCTTGCAATTGTTCATCCCAGAGAAGAACATAAAATGCATGATGAAAAGGAAGTTATGGGACTGTCAAGGCAATTCAATCCTAATGCAAAAGTAATCTGCGTAAGCGGAGCAGGAATAACAAGAAATCCATATGCGGACTTTGTATTAAGTCCTTTAACAAAGCCTGAGCAGGTTGTTTCGTTATTAGAAAATTATTTTAGACAGTATAATTCAAGGAGTCTTAAGAGCTAAGAATTCTTAGAAAGATATTGGAAAACACATGATTCATATTCTTCTTTATTGAACAAATTAGCTGATTTGCATAAAACTCTAGCAGTTGAACTTGCATGTTCAGGTACATTAGAGATAATTTTATCCACAGAAACGCATCTTCCCTCATCACATTTATTGCTTTTGCATTCATAATTATACAAACACGAGCCTTCTAATACCTCCCCGCTTGGTGAAAGAAGAAGATGTACCTTCTGTTCACGTATCTCGCCTTCTATACTACAGTATTTGTCTTTTTTATCTCTTTCATAGTCTCTAAATCTCACTCCATAGGGCAGGCATTTACCTTTGATTAAACATCCAGCACATTCTCCTGCTTTGCATCTTATTAATTCTTCCTGCGGGAATGCAGATGGATTAGCGCTGTCAATACATATCCTTCTTTGCTTGCCGTCTGAAGGGCACACTATGGGGGAGAGAATACATTGTATTCTATTTACACTTTCTGATTTCAAATTAATAATAGATATTTCTGCTTTTTTCTGCTGAATATCTATAGAGATAAGTTTAAAAGAAATATCAGGATAACCGTCTTCATTAAAATCATAAGTTCTTTCTTTGCCTATTTCAAGAATCAACTTCTTAGGCTCGCTTCTGAAAATTATTTCTGCAGTTGTAGGAGTTAGGCTTTCTATACTTATAGAATGCTCTTCGCTAAATATAGAGAAAACAAATTTTTCATTTAAGGATAATTCTAACACCTGCGGTTTATTTAGTCTTAACAAATCAAATGAACTAGATGAACTTCCTCCGGAACTTCCTCCTCTCTCTGTTGTTCCTACATTAACATTTGAATTATCTTCATCACCATAGGGCCCAAATTTCACATCTAGAGTTTTAACACACGCACCATCTAAACATGCATTAGGGCAGGTATAAAGTTCAGTTTTTAAATCGCCCTTTTCACAATATTGCTCAAATAATGTTTTTGAACTTGCGCACACATCTTCTTTTTCTAATTTAGATAAGTCAACTTCAGTTTTTCCTTTAACATTATAATCTTTGCCGCTGTCAGATTCCACACATTTTTGGACTAAAAATAGAGCATTATCTATTAAAACCTCGCTTACTCCTCCTATTGAAGTACCGCCTGATTTTTGGTATAATCTAATATATCTGCCAGTAACTTCATTAAAAGAGATAGTTTGGAAACTGCTTGCTGTTTGAGTCCAATCAGACACTATAGTTTTCCAATTCACAGCGTCTGAAGAAATTTCTACATCCATTGTAATAGGAGTTAATCGAGAATCCAAAGCAAGCTTAATAGAATTAATGCATTTCTCGCTTCCTAAACTAAAATATATCCATTGTGGGTACTTCTCGCTAGAACTACTCTGCCAATAGGTGTATAGATTCCCGTCGATAGCGTTTTTAGCAGGATATTCTGTTGTACTGGTCCCTCCCCCGTAAGCTCCAGAACCTCCATAAGCTCCATAAGCTCCAGAACCTCCAGAACTTTGTGTCTTAACATTAGTACTGCTAGCTGCAGCACTATTCGGAGTCTCGCTTTTATATTCTCCGCATACCACAGTAGCACCTTCTGTATTTATTATTTGTCCTGTAGCAGATTTTTTATTTAAAAAAAGTATTGCAAAAATTAATATAATTAAAAAACTTATTATTAATACAACTCCTATTTTACTTCGCATATATCTTTATCGTAATTTTCTATTTAAATCTTTGTAGAAACTCATGCTTGTCTTCCTATAAATCTATTTATAAAATCAGAATGCTGATCTCTTTCTCTTACTGATATAACTTTCCAGAATTGGCTCTCAGGTATTTTCTCAGCCTTTATTTTACCTACACACAATATTCGAACTGTTTCAGAGATAACTATCGCAGAAGATAGTTTATTGCTTGCAGATTTTGCAGTTATAACTGTATTTCCAACTGCAGTAAACTTATCTTTGCCATTTATCGATTCTAATATCATGCTGCCCCGGTTAATTCCTACACCAAATTCAATTTTTAATGAATTCATTCTGTTATACTCCTCAAGATGCTTCTCAATTGCGCGTGCAAGACCTACCGCTTTAATAACTCTATCAGCATCGGGAGCATCATCCTTAAAAAACATTAGCGTATTCTCTCCTCTTTCATTATAAACATTAGCTTTCGCCTCTGTAGCATATTTTACTGCTCTGCCAACAGCTCCGGATGCAGATAAATCTCCTTTAATTTTTTCATAATTTTTTATTTGCAAGGCAATGACAATAACATCTGCCTTATATCCTCTTTTGCTTGCAATCTTAGAATCAACAGTTCCTTCCTGATTTGAAATAACCCTCCTCAAAGGTTCAAAATTAGATTTAGGAATCTTTCCAGTATACGTCTTTCTTGCAATTCTTCTGTAAGCCAGCCATAATGTGATAATCAATAAACCTATAATAAGCCACCAAATAATAAAAGATAATTTACTCCCTAAAGAAGAATTAATCTCTTTAATTCCAACTGCGCTGCCAGTTAAAAAAGAAGGTCCAAAATTCTGCAAGCCTTTATTTTCAAGCACAGATATATCATAAACTCCTTCGGGCGCAGAAAGTTTAAACTTCTTTTTATCTCCTGGTTTAGACAAGGAAACATCAAGAACATTATAGTTTTCCCCTATCCTTACTTCTATATTTTTATTATACGGTGTATTGCCTGTATTAGTTATGGTAAGAGTTTTGTTTGCAAGAACAAATGAAGCTTGCTCTAATTTCTCAACACTGACAGTCTGGCGGTTTTGAAGAACTCCTGCCGAGGCATCTATGCTCCAGCTGCCAAAAACAGCATAATAAGGAATAGGGATCGTCTGAGATTTGCCAGAAAATACTACCCTAGATATGAAGACACTGCCATTTGGTTGAATTAGCTGCACCTTTACATCCGATGTCATTAAATTATCTGTTTGATCATGAAGGTAAAGAGTAAATCTCAAATCATTCCCTGGAATGATCACTAATGATTCAACTGCCAATACAATCTTTCTAGCAATCTGGCGTACTGTAAAAGAAGTATTAAATTCTCCCTTGTTTCCATAATCCTTAGAATTTCCTTGCTCATATGCTGAAAAAGATACCTCATGTCTTGAAGCAGGGCTGTTTAGAGGAATAATTATATTGAAATTAAATTCCCCCTTATTAACAGGACTTGTCAAAGTTATATTTAATGATGGAATACTTAAAGTAATAAATCCGTCGAAAATCTGCCCGTTTTCCTTGCGTGTAGAGCCAGTTATTAAAACTGATGTCCCAGGATCCATGACAGTACTGCCAAAATTAGTTTGTATATTTATTTTGCTGCTGATAAAGAAAGATTGGCTTCTTGCACTATCTCCCCCATACATTGCGATAATCGCACAATTTCCATCCAAGGATCCTATCAGTTGTGGATCTAATTCAATAGAAAAATGGACATTCTGTTGGGCCCCTGAATGGAGAGTATAAGGGTTTTTTGATATCTCAAGAGATCCGGCATTGCATTCTAGAGTTACACTCAAGAAATCTGCAGTTGCGCTCTCTGGCGCGAGAGTCATATTCAGATCCAAAAAATCTCCTTTATTATATAATGTCGATGGCTGGCTGAATAAAATCTCTGCAGAAACATAAGGCATAGCCATCAAGAAAAACAATAGCAAAAAAACAATACACTTCCCTTTTTCTTTACAATTCATTAAGATTTAAGAATTTTCTCGTATATAAATCTTATTGAATTCTATCTATATGTTTTATCTAGAGACAAGGTTGCCTCGACAAATAAAATAAGCACTGCTAAAGAGCGGAGTGTTATGAAGAATCTTAGCATAAATAGTCAATGACTTTAATAATTGAACAGTCAGTCGTTGACTATCAAGGGAAAAACATACTATGTCAAGGAACAACCACTTGTTCCTTGAGCACAAGAGAATTTCAGATAGAAATTCTCTGTTCAGGAAAATCACAGGGATTTTCCTGCATCCAAACTTCAAGAACGAAGTTCTTGAGGCCTCAAAAACTTTCAGTTTTTGAAGAAACGAGTGCCCGTCACAAACCTCGCCTCATCAAGAATTTCCAATTCTTGACTGCCATCGAGGACAAAAGTCCTCGAGGTTCAAGGCGAGGTGGCACATCATTTTTTTGATTTTGTTCAATTATTTATGTTTTTCTCTATATTTCACCTTTCTCATTTCCTCAACAAGATATTTTCCTCTATTGCCTACTTGATTATACCACAGAGAGTTTTGCATTTCATTGGCTGCTGTTTTATAATCAAAAGCGTCAATTGCAGCAATCGTCTTCTTAAACTTGGAAAATCTAGTCTCTCCAAGATTAAATATCATATCCAGCACAATATCTCTAACTTCATGCGGCTGAGAGTCATAATTCTTAAGTATTCTCCTGGCAGATAATTCTGAATTTTTAATATCCTCTCTAAGAAGATAGTAAATTTGCTCGCGCTTTAATGCCTGTTTACCTTGAAGGACATTTTCATAATCTGCTCCTAATTCTTTTAATTTCCGGCGGGCATCTTCTCTTCTAAGATTAAATCCAATTCCTATTGTAGGAATTCCTCTGCTGTCAAAATACATTCTTTCTTTATATCCCTCATGCCTGACAAGCTGCTCTTCCAATTCTTTAAATCTCGTTTCAGCGGCCGCTAACGGCATAGCATACAAAATTCCGGCCGCAATTATACGTTGCAATCCATTTCTAAAATATTTTTTCATGTTCATTCTTACCCGCCCCAACTACTAGATAAATTTATATTCAATAACATTTTATAATTACTTAC
>CAZOCP010000021.1:0-10670 GCA_964578345.1 Candidatus Woesearchaeota archaeon | reverse complement strand
ATTTCGACTTTACTAAATTATTTTAGATGGTGACATATGTCACCTGCGTGCACACTACAGTAAGTTTAAGAAGATTCCTTTCTTGTTTAATCTCAACTGCTCACCTAGAAATTTTCTATATTCCTCAGACTCATCAGTAAGTCTTTTAACTGATCCATTTTCTATATACTCTGGGTCGGTATATCTAAATTTCTTTTGTAGATGATATTGTGCGCTTATTTGATCATCCTCGATAATCTCAAAATTCAATTTTCCAGAAAGCCTGTTTATTGTCTCTATAATTTTTCTATCTCCGCTTTTTTTTAATTTTTCGATTATATAATCATCGTATTTTGAAAAATCATCCAAGGAAATAATGCTTTTTTCTAAAGCTATTTTCAGAGCATCTGAAAATAGCTGCCATCTTAGTGTCCATTCGGCTCCTCCCCAATGCTCTCTCTGCAGTTTCATATAATTATAAGCAAATATTTCTGCATTGTTTTTTGATGAGAAAACTATTCTTCCATCTTTATTAATCAAGCTTTCAGATAAAGTTTTCACACAATCTGGGGCGGCCCAATAAAAAAATTCCCTTATTCCATAATCTAATCTATCTGCACATAAATGCGGAGCTTCTCTTTCTATTAAAGAATATTTATCATATCTTATTGTGTCTTCGAGGTTGAAGTGATGTTTTTCTAAAATTTTTGGTATCTCAGAATTTCTTACGTGCTCTTCGTGACGGTTATCTTGATAGTCCTCTTTGCTTCTGTCCCCTAAAACCCAATCAATAAGATGAGAAAAAGCGGTGTGTGACACGTCGTGCAAAAGACCTGATATTTGCTCTTGTATGGGCGCGTCTAATTTTCTCAAAATAAGCATTACACCTATTGAATGTTCATATCTAGTAAAGCCGGGCAAAGGATAAAGATTGTATTTCATCCCGTATTGGGCTATTTTATCAAGTCTTTTTAGGGATGGAGAAAAAATTAGTTCTTCCAAAACCTCTTCTTTTATTTCCCATCTTCCCCATATTTTATCTTTAATAATCATGAGAAAGAAGGAAAAAATAAATTAATAAGCTTTTATGTTGTTTAATCTATATTATAGCGCAGGACTCAAATATTTAACCATTCCATTTGAGTCCTGCGAATATAGTGATATTCGTGGTAAGTTATTTCAGTCCACCACTATATTCTAAAGATTGTAAAACAAAAATCTTTATATAATATCTTTATCTTAAATAAAAATGCCGAATGTAGAAGCAAGAATTAAAATAAAGGGCAAGCACTATGAGATACTTGTAGATTTAGATGAGGCTTTGAAAGTCAAATCTGGAAAAGGAGATATAAAGCTGGCTCTTCAATCACCGCATTCTAATGTTTATCATGATTTAAAAAAAGGAACAACTGCCGCAAAAACGGACTTAATTGAGGCTTTTGGAAATTTAGAGGTGTATGAGATTGCAAAAAAAATAATTTTGTCTGGAGAAGTGCAGAAAACCCAGGAATTTAGAAATGCTGAAAAAGAGCAGAAAATTAAACAGTTAATAAATTTAATAATTAAAAATGCTGTCGACCAGCATGGCCGGCCCTATACTGAAGAGAGAATCAAAAGAGCATTGGAAGAAGTGCATTATCATTTAGACAGCAGAAGTGCTGAACAGCAGGTTTCTATTGCAGTTGATGCTCTTAAAAAAATAATTCCCATAAAACTTGAGACCAAGCGCATTAAATTAATCATCCCTGCGAGAGTTATAGGGCAAGTTTACGGCTTATTGAAAGAATACAAAGAGAGTGAGGAATGGCTAGCAAATGGCTCTTTGTGGGTAATTCTAAACATTCCGGCAGGCATGCAGATTGATTTCTATGATAAGCTAAATTCGATAACGCATGGTGCTGTACAAAGTGAGGATATGGATTGAGGAAAAATTGAGATAAATATGCCCAAGAATAATATTTCTTTCTCGTCAGATGAAGGAAAAATAAGCAGAGAAGATTTAGATGAAACAAGTAGAATTACTGAAGAATACTTTGGAACTGAAAAAGATCCGAGTCAAATGGCCACAACTCCACAGAATAGAGATTGGATTTATAAAAATGCAAGAGGATATCTAAATATTATAAGAAACAATGGAGAGATAATAGGTTACGTTTTTATGTTGCCATGTAATAAAAGATTAATGGAAGATTTTGTTACAAAGAAGATAGATGAGGCAACATTATTTGAAGGGATTAAGAAAATGAAATTAGATGGTGTTCCAGAAACAATTTATTTATGTGCCTCTATTGTTAAAGAAGAGTTTAGGGGAAAGGGTTTAGCTACCGCCGCCTTTGTGAAAGCTATAAATTATGTAACGCATAATCTAAGAAGTAAGCCAACCTTATTTTATTGGAGATATTCCAAAGAAGGTGAAAAATTAGCTAAAAGAGTAGAGATGTCCGGCTTAGAATTGAGAGTAAGATGGTAAAGCCGTGCCTCTTAATACTGAATTTAGGTCATGAACTTAATAAAACCCATAGCCGAAAAGCTTTTAAACCTTTTTTTATATAGGGAAAGGTAAACCCTAAGAAACAAATGGCAGAAAATTAGATTAACTGCTATTTTAGTTTTATTGTTGTTAAATGAAAAAATTTGTTAATGAGGCACACGAAGCCGAATCGAGTGAATATTCTGATAATGCAGAAATAAAAAAACGAAAGATTGTTGTACCTGGAGAAGTCATTGTATCTGGTGAAGATTATCTTCCTGGAGAAGGAGCAAGAAGAGAAGGAAAAAATGTTGTTGCTGGCAGATTTGGGCTTGCTGAAGAAGCAGGAAGAGTAGTTAAAGTCATTGCTTTAACGGGAGCATTTATTCCGCGCAGAAATAATGTAATATTAGGAAGAGTAATAAATATTACATTTAACGGCTGGATAGTGGATATTGATTCTGCTGCCTCTGGCTTTCTTCCAATAGATGAATCTCCTAGATTTATAAATAAGAGCGAGATGAACCAGTTTTTGGCAATTGGGGATGTTGTTTCTGCTAAGATATGGTCTATAAATGGAAGAGGAATAGATTTAACATTGAAGGGAAAGGGTCTGGGCAAACTTGAAGGAGGATTTATTTTTCATGTCGGCCCGAACAGAGTGCCCAGGATTATTGGAAGAGATGGAAGTATGATTAATCTAATTAAAGATAAAAGCGGGTGTGATATTACTGTAGGACAAAATGGATGGATTTGGGTGCAGGGAAAAGATATAAAATCGGAGATTCTTGCCCGCAAAGCTATTGAATTTGTTACAGAGAAAGCTTATATTGAAGGCTTAACTGAAAAAATAGAAGGATGGTTTGAGGAGCAGTAAATGACATTAAAAAGATCTTCGGGAAGGGAAGCGCATGAGCTTAGAAAAATGACCGCTAAAGTTGGAGTAGTGCCTAATGCTGATGGTTCAGCTATGTTTACATTTGGGAGTACTGTTGCAATAGCAGCCGTATATGGACCTAGAAAACTGCATCCGCAACATATGCAGGACCCTGTAAAAGGAATTCTGCGTGTAAACTATGATTTATTGAGTTTTTCAGTCAGTGATAGAAAGAGACCCGGGCCTTCGCGCCGTTCTCAAGAGATATCTAAGATGACTGAATTTGCATTATCTCCAGTAATAGATCTGAAAGAATTTCCAAATACGGTTGTTGATGTGCAAATATATATTATTCAGGCTGATGCTGGAACTAGAACAGCAGGGATAAATGCTGCTTCATTGGCGTTGGCCCATGCTGGGATTCCTATGAAAAATTTGGTATGCTCTGTAGCAGTAGGCAAACAAGATAAAGATCTAATTGTCGACTTAGATAAGTCTGAAGAAGATTTTGAAGGTGGTGAGGGGCCGACTGATCTTCCAATAGCGAAAATAGCAAACAGTGATATGTACACCTTAATGCAATTAGACGGAAAAATCCAGCCAGAGCGAATACTTGAAGCGTTGGATCTTGCTGATAAAGCATGCATTCAAATTTATGAATTGCAGAAAAAAGCATTGAAGGAGGTTATTGAAAAATGAGCTCTATGGAAGTTTCTAATCTGACAATTACAACTTTAAAAAAAATATTTGAATCTGGAATTAGATTTGATGGGCGTGAATTAATAGAGTATAGACCCTTGCAAGTAAGTTTTGATGTTTCTAATAAAGCTGAGGGTTCTGCCAGAGTGATTTTAGGAAAAACCGAAGTTATTGTAGGAGTAAAACTACAGGTTGGAGAGCCTTATCCTGATTCTCCTGATAAAGGAAACTTAATGGTGTCTGGGGATTTACTGCCGCTTGCATCTCCAAGATTTGAGATGGGCCCTCCCGACTTTTATGCTATTGAGCTGCCTAGATTAGTAGACAGAATTATTAGAGAATCAGGAGTTATTGAATTAAATAAGCTAGTTATTAAAGAAAAAGAGAAAGTGTGGACTGTAATAATAGATATTTATCCTATTAACGATGATGGAAATTTAATTGATGCTGCAACTCTGGCTGCTACTGCTGCACTTAAGAGCACAATTTTTCCTGAATTGAATGAAGAAGGAAAAATAGATTATGAGAAAAAAACGAATAAGAAACTCCCTGTTGTAAAAGATATGCTTCCTATAACTATTACGTTTTATAAATTAGGAGATGCTCTGATATTGGATCCTACGCGCGAAGAAGAAGAAGCATGCGATGTTAGAATTGTTTTTGGTGTATCTAAATGGAATGGGCAGTATATGATTAATTCCTGCCAGAAAACGGGGGCGGCCCCTATGTCGCGAGCAGAAATTGAAAAAATTATAGCTATTCTCCCAAAAAAATATGGAGAGATTGCTGAAAGAATTGAAAAATTTTTATAGTATGGAACAACATTTTACAAAATATGAAATAGCCCGTATTTTAGGAGCAAGAGCCTTACAAATTGCTATGGATGCTCCATTGCTACTTAAAATATCAGATGAAGAACTGAAAGAGATTAAATATGATGCTCTTTTAATTGCAGAAAGAGAATTTCAAGAAGGAGTCTTGCCTATAGCTATCAATAGACCCACTCCTAAAAAAAGAAAAGATAAACTACAAATTGTAAAAGAGGAAAGGGTTTCTGATGAAGAGATAGTTGCGAAAGAACAGGAAGTAGAGAAAGAGATTGTAGAGAACGCCGAAGAACTTGGATTAGTTGAACAAGAAGATAGTGATTTGGAAAGAACTAGTGGAAATTCTGAAGAATAAAAATGATACAGAAGAACAAACTGCGGCTTTAAAGCTGTAAATGTATATTAGATTGTGAAAGATTCTATACAGAAAGAACTAATTAGATTTATTGCGCTCAAAACTATTGCATCTAAGAGTACGAAGACTAATCGTGATGCGCTTGCTCTAGGAAGAAAAATAAAGGGGGGGTCGCTTTGCAACGTTTATGTTAAGTTAGATGGGAATGATTAGTGTGGCTGACTAACGCTCGGCATTTATCTTAGAAGAGAATTCTCTTCAATATCTCTCTGGCCATGTGCAACTTCTAACAATAGTCTCTCCATATGACTAAAATAACTCTCATAATTTCCTATCTCTTTTCTTATCTCACTATGATCTCTCTTTACTTTAGCGTTATATTCTCCATCGTCTATTGCTCTTCTTATTTCTTTAGAGAACTGCTCTGGATTTATTGGATCAATGGGAACCATATACTCTGATAGTCTACCATAGCGTTCGATTACTTGATTGCTTACTAAAGGAGATTTTCCACATAAGATTGCCTCCAATGGAATACCAGACCTGTGAAGACTAACCCCAAAATTATATTCTGGAACAACAACCGCTTTTGCAGCCCTTATAAGCCTAGGAATTTTCCAGTGAGGTAGTGTTCCGACAAAATGTATATCTTTTATACCTCTTTCTCTGATATCTTCTTGGATTTCTCTTCTATTCGGGCCATCTCCTGCAACAATTAGTGTCTTTTCTGCTAATACTCTATTGAAGCTATCTACTAAATAACTTAGCCCCTTTGATTTTGTTATTTTACCAAGAAATAAAATTGTTCTATCGGGATTGCACTCTAAATTAAATTCTCTTCGATAATTAATATTCTCTCCTTCCGGATTGAAGGCATTTGGAATTGAAAAAGATCCAAACAAAACATTTGAAGCTCCTTCGTTTTTGAAAAACTTTTCTAATGACGGAGAAGTAATCACTCCTCTTGCTTTTCTAATAACTTCCTTGAGAGTTCTATGTATAAATGGGTCATTGTATAGTCTTGTTATATCGCTTCCAGCATGCTTAATTACAAAGGGAATGCCTGTTGCAAGAGATGTGAAACAGGCCGCAACTCCGTAAGGCAGTAAATACCAGCCAAATATGATCTCTGGCTTCTCTTTCTCTGCAACTTCTAAACTCAGAGAGATCAATTTCTCGCAATATGGATTTGTGTATGGGATAAAAGAAGGAACCTTTACAGGAATTGTGCTATTAATAGATACTCCTTCTGGTCTTAGCTTCGTTTTGTCTTCTTCATCAAATTTGCATCTGTATTGTTCTTCCACTTCTAAAGAATTTGTAACAACTGATATCTTATGCCCTCTCTCACCAAGCGACTTAAGAAGCCAGTATGCCTTGTTGCATTCTCCGCCCTGAATAGGGGGGTATTTTCCAATATAAAGTATATTCATAGTTCAAATATCTAAATTTAACTCTCAAACCAAAGAATTGCAGGAAAAGAATTCTGATTGACAAGGGAGACTAATAGCTTGTCTTTTAGAATCTTCTTTTTTCCAAAATTCTCCTTTGAGAGATTAGTAGGGTCATTATAATAGAAATAATCTTTATCAAAACCTGTTAGTAAGATTGCGTGCTTATAAGGTTTGTTTGGATCTTTAGCTTTTTTCTCCCTAAGAACTAAAGCATTTAAAGAAACAATAACAGGAGATCTCTTAAGGGCAGTTTCTATCTGATTAGATGATATAATAGAAAAAGATAGGTCTACTCCTTTTTTTAAACATTCCTTGAGAGAAAAGATATAATGCGCCATAATAAGATTTCTTCTAATTGTCAAATCTGCTTTATCGTATTCCTTAGATATATTATCTAAGTAAACAATCTTCTGTTCTATAGACATATCATTGAAAGACTTATCAAAATAGGCAAAATCAAAAAACTGAACCATCACTCGGCCCTTGGGTAGATAATCTTTTATGACTTGCGCGGCATCGAAGACTAATGCTCCTTTGCCATCTCCGTAAGGCAAAGAGAATATATCTTTGGAAAGTTTTTCATATTCTGGAGGGTTTTTCTCAAGAAATCTTAAAAGCATATACGCACAAGTAGGAATACAATCAAGTTCTGTCTGTTGGATTGGTTCTACATCAAACATTGAAAATTAGTATCTATCTCAATTGCACATGGATCCGCGACAGGCATCTGCGCTACAATTTGGAGAACATCCCGATGGGCTTGAAGAGCAATCTGCATATGCCCCAATGTCTTTTTTTGAACTCCCTTTCCAAATTTCTGGAACTTCTCCAAAAACTTCTTGATACGCTCTGATAAAATTTCTTCCTGAATCTCTACTGCTTTTAGTATAGGATGTCTCTGGAACATGATGTATAAATCTTCCAAACATATCTTGGCAGAATCTTGCATAATGAGCAGTAAAAAGAATATATTGGTGCCAGACTGAATCAACCTCCGGACTTATCATCCCAATATCATTCTTCGCTGTTGCAGAGAGAAAGATATATTTCTTAAACTCATTAAATGCGTGATTATATTCTTCTTTAGATTTAAACTTATCTTCTTTTAATAATTTCTCTTCAAGATATGGCGCTTCAAATCCATCTAATCTTTCTAAAATATCTGTTTGTTCTGATGTTAAAAGAGAATGTAAGGCAGGTCTTAGAGAATTAATATTAACCAAAGAACTTTCAGATGCTACAACTCTCTCTAGTGTTTGGGGCATATTTTATCTAAGTACAACTTATATTTAAGGATTGTGGTGATGTTAGTCTTTTTATTAACGAGCGTTTAAACAAGCCTAAAATAAATTTCGTTTCTCCGTAAGCTTTAAAACTTCATTCTGGCGCTTAATTTAAGTGGGCGTGCCGGAGCGGTCAAACGGGCAGGTCTCAAGAACCTGTAGCTAAGTGCTTTCCTAGGTTCGAATCCTAGCGCCCACATAAAACCTTTTTACTAGATATTATCTTAATTTTCTTGTTCGCCGCGCGGAGCAAGAATAAATGATAAAAGAATGTTTCCTGTTGGAAAATCAACTCTTAGGGGACTATTTTCTGAAAAACTAATGGTCACTCTAGAGGATATTTTTGCTCCTTTTATAAATTTGTTTAAATATTCAAGCGAGAATCGGGCGATTGCTGTATTGGAATATATTTCTATTTCATCCGATGAAAATTCTGCTCTAGAAGAATTTAGGCCGTGTGCTTCAATAATAAACTTAGAAGTTTCTGCAATGAACGTGCAGGCATCATCGACAATCAGGCAATCCTCGATAACTTCGGCAAATAAGCTGGCATCCATTTTTATTACAGAAGTAAATTCCCACTTTGGCAGATCTTTATCTTCTGATTCTATGTCTATAAGAGCTAAAGTGAAATCCCTTTTTATTTTGTCTTGAATGCTTAATTTCAGCATATTATCTTCTTTTGTTATTGTAAGAGAACTTCCAAGACTGCATCTTCTTAGTACAGAACGTAAATTCTCTAGGTTAACTCCAAGCAGTTCGTCTTTCTCTAATACAAATTGAGAAAATATATCGCTTGGAATTTTAAAGTAAACCATAGCTACATTTGCAGGATCGAGAGCAGTAAGGTTCATGCCCTCGTTTGTTATTTTTAACCTCACTTCATTTACTAGCTCTGATATAATTGAGATTATGTCAGACAAAAGTTTCGGGCTTTCAAGTTTCAATAACATTTCCTTAGAGAATAAATATGGCTTTTAAGGTTTATTGTTCTCTAAAAAAGCATGTTAAATTGCACCATAAACACTATAAAGAATATTGTAAATGATATAATATGGAAGAAAAAGAAAAGAGAGTCAGAACTATTACGAATTTATATTATTCTAATCCTAATGTGCAAACTGCGCTTGTTAAGTTTTCTGAATGCAGAGAAGTAGTGCCGAGATATTTTGAGATTTTTGGAAAAAGACCGGATAGTATACAGTATGCCTCGGATATTATAGGATTAGTAAAGAGGGGGGCGACATCTTTTCATGCATCAGAGGAAATATGGACAGATCCGCTGCAAATTAGCGCTGAAATGGGTATCAATGAGTTTAATTCTTTAAGAAAATCGTGGGACTTGCTAATTGACATTGATTCTCCTTTCTTGGATTGCTCTAAGATTGCTACAGAGCTTATAATTGCTGCATTGGAAAAACATGGCCTCTTTAATTATGGGATAAAATTCAGCGGCTCTAAAGGCTTTCACATCATAGTTTCAGGCAAGGCTTTCCCTAAAGAATATGCGGGCATGAAAATGAAAGAAATGTTCCCTGAGTGGCCTCGAATTATCTCCCGGTATTTAATGAGATATATAAGAAGCGAATACAATAACAGAGCAGCTGAAATTTTAACAAATTTCAAAGCAATAGAGCAAAGAACAAAAATCTCTCAAGAAGAATTAAAGGAAGTTCATTGTCTTATCTGTGAAAGTGTCGCCGAGAAGGGAAAGATTGTTAGATTTAGGTGCCCTGTGTGCAGATTGACGATGGAAAGGAGAGACATTCCAATTACAAAAAGAAGACTTAGATGTGTCAATGCTCAATGTGCGGGAGTGCTTGAAATAGACAAACAAATAGAATATTATCGCTGTCCTTCGTGCAAAGATCCCTCGTTTGATAAAATCCAGTTAAGTTCTGATAAATATCCTTCATTGTTTGAGCAAGAAAAAGGAGTAAGTGCTGAGAAAGTTGCTGCGTTAGATCTTGTTTTGGTGGCTCCAAGACATTTATTTAGAATGCCTTATTCTCTGCATGAAAAAACCGCTCTTGCCAGCGTAGTCTTAAAGAAAGAGCAGATATTCTCATTTGAACCAAAAGAAGCTGATCCTCTAAAAGTTAAGGTAATTGAATTTCTTCCAGAAAATAGAGAAGAAGAAGCTATAAAACTTCTTTTAGCTGCACTGGATTGGAATAGAGAAGAGGAAAATGTAATTGAGAGCAAGGATAAAAAGCATTCAGGCGAATATGCCTCGGTAGATATTTCTAATATAAGTGAAGATATGTTTCCTCCTCCAATTAAAAAATTATTAAAGGGTCTTGCAGATGGGAAAAAAAGAGGGCTGTTTATCTTAATTACTTTTCTTAAATCACTAAACTTTCCATTAGAGTATGTAGAGAGGAGAATAAGCGAATGGAATAAATTAAACAGCCCCCCTTTAAAAGAAGGATATGTGAAAAGTCAACTGGAATGGCATTTTCGACAAAAGAAAAAAATATTGCCTCCAAATTATGATAACGCTGCTTTTTACAAAGATCTTAATTTGATTGAAAAGAAGCCTAATGTGAAAAATCCAATTGTTGAAGTTATCATTGCGGCTAGAAGACAAAGCAGATAGATTATTAACGCTCGTTAAAATCCGCGGACTTTAGTCTCGGCTTTCTTCGCCTTTGCCGTGGGTTTTCCCCAGATTATATACGGAGAATTGCGATTCTCTGTCCCATTCAACTCTTTCGAGTTGAAGG
>CAZOCP010000020.1:0-11120 GCA_964578345.1 Candidatus Woesearchaeota archaeon | reverse complement strand
GAACAATGAGATAGGTTAACCTATCTCATTTTATTTGCTGTTTCGGAGATACTGAAAAAACAGATAGCTTTAAATACTCTCAAAAGCGTAAGCTTTTTAAATATTTCGATACCCTTCTATGACTTATATTAAAAGATGCCCCGAATGTGAAAGCGTAGACTTAACTTACGACGACCAAAAAGGAGAAATTATCTGCAATGAATGTGGCCTTATTATTGAAGAAAAAATGGTCGACACAGGACAGGACGCAGGAGGCCAGTTTGACAAAAGCGAAAAAAAAGGCAGAGGCGGCGCCCCAATGTCATCACAAAAATTCGACAAGGGATTAGCAACTAATGTAGGAGAAATATCAGACATCTACCGTTTAGAAACAGGCCAGACTAGAAAATTTCTAAGATTAAAAAAATGGCAGGAAAGAGTTTCAACTTCAATTGAAAGAAATCTTAGGCTGGCAATGGCAGAATTGCGTAGAGTTGCAAGTTTCCTCAGTTTGCCATCAGTAGTAAGAGACGAGGCTTCACGTGTTTACAATTTTGTTCTTCAGCGCGGCTTAGTCAGAGGCAGATCAATGGAATCAGTAATCGCGGCATGTATCTACGCTTCATGCAGATCATACAACATTCCCAGAACTCTCGATGAAATCGCGGGAGCATCTGATGTAGAAAGAAAGGAAATAGGCAGAACATACCGCTTTATTGTAAGAAAACTGAAAATAAAAGTAACCCCAAGCTCCCCTAAAGATTACATCTCCCGCTTCTCCTCTATTCTCCATCTATCTCCAAAATCACAAAATGAGGCTCTAAAAATATTAAAAAAAGCAGAAGTTTCTGAACTAACCTCTGGTAGAGGTCCTGCAGGAGTTGCGGCTGCTGCACTTTACGTATCAGCACTAATAAACGACGAGAAAAAAACACAAAGAGAAGTTGCTGATGTTGCAGGAATCACAGAAGTCACAATCAGAAACAGATATAAAGAGCTTATTGAAAGGCTAAAACTCGGAGATAAAATAAAAGCAAAGGTTCTAGCAGTCACAGAAAAAAATGCGCCTAAACCTAAATAAAAATTCTCTCTTCTCCTAAAACCGCATATTTTAAAACCTCCTATTCTACATAATTTAAGCGGGGATGCCGGAGTGGTCAAACGGGCGACGTTTAGGCCGTCGTAGCTTAGTGCTTACAGAGGTTCGAATCCTCTTTCCCGCATATGCCTTCTTGGCATGTTGACCCGATGTGGATTTATCTATTTTTTATCGATTGCTTATAAGCTTCAAACAAGACATAGAACCCAGCAAGGAGAGCTATTACCCATATCAAAAAATATTCCAAGAAAGTTAAATAGAAAGGTTTAAATATAATTACGTAATATTACGTAATATGGCAATAATATCTAAAGTAAGCCGGGGGAGCATAATGGACCAGATATACATTCCAAAGAAAAGATCGGAGCTTGAAGTTGGAAGCTATGTCCTAGTAAAAAATCTGGAAAATATAGAAGCAGTAAAGAGAGAGTCTTTTAAAGCTAATTTCTACAATTCTGATTCAATTGAAAAGATCAAATTATATATCATAGAAAAAATATTCAGCATTATTAATAATTCTGCAGAAATCGAGAATATAATAATTACCGGCTCTTTTCTGAATAAAGGTTTCAGTTTTGAAGATTTAGATATATTGATAGTATCTAATAGGAAAGTTGATTCGGGGCATTTAAGTAAAAAAATAAACAGCAAGCTAGGAATTAATGCCCACATATTATTAATTGATAACCGGTCTTTAATTAAGGGATTGGAAACTGACCCTCTTTATCAGCTAATGCTTTCAAAATGCGTTTCACAGAAAAGGCTGATTTATAAAGTAAAAAATAAACCAAATTACAAAATACTTGACCTGCATTTATTAAAGAGTAAGTTATTGATTGATAATTTTAAAATTTTAAGCGGTAATGAAAAGTACGCTCTTACAAGAAACTTAATTGCAATAAAATTATTTCTTGAAAATGAAAAGCTTATCAATCAAAAAATAGAGAAAGATATAGAAAATTCTCTAAGGATAAGCGTTAAAGATTTAAAAGATAATATAATCAATGAGAAGAGTTTTATAAGATTATATGAGAATATATATGACAAAATATCACAAAAAATATTAGAAGGAATAAAAGATGGTTCAAAATAGAAAAAAGCTGATTGATATCTTAATAGGAAATCTATCCAATTTTGTAATTCATAGAACACTAGAAAAATCAGGCCCCGTTACACCAGAGATAAATCCGCTACCCATTTCACCAAGGATTAAAATCCGCGTATTTTAACAAGCGTGCATAATATCCGCAAAGCAAAGTTCTTTTAGGAATCCTTCTTCGGTGCAATATACTCTAATTTATTCTTGACGTATCAATAATCGTTCCATTCAAAGTATTATAGATATTATCACCTATTAAAGACCGAACATTGGTGTCAGAAAAAAGCCCCGGGCTATTACCAAATAAAGAAATAATATATTGCTTTGATGTTTTATCTTTAGCCTTAATCTCGCCTATTACATGATTAAACATATACCATCTAATATCATAAAAAAGAACTTTCTCCCTCTGAAGATAAATCCGGCTCTTCTTTCCATTAATATAAATATAATTATCACTTGCTCCAGCAGCAGCGCTATAAGCTCTTTCCAAAGAAATAGCGCCTGCTTCGCTTCCTTCCTTATCGCTATCAATATTTTCTTGAACAGAATTATCTCCTTTAGTCTCAGAAGTCCCTTCATTTCTAGCATCTTCTAAATATTTCCTAACCACAATACCTTTAACTTTCGCTTTCAAAAACAGAACTTCTGCTTTATGGTGATTCAACTGCAAATTCTGAAGATTGCTCCCAAATAAACTATCCATTTCCAAAAGAACAGCATCCACCTCTGTTTTAATTCCAGATAATTCCTTCTCAGAATATTCCTTCAAAAGTTTATCTACTTTAATTCTAATATCGTATAGTTTACCATTAGCCTGTCCGTCCCCAAGCATCCCAGAAATTTCCGACTTCCGTTTTTTCTCTAGCACAGACAAAGTATCATTCTTAACCCCTATATTATTAGAAGTAATTGAATTTTCAACACTATATTTATCTGTCCAGCAGACAACTTCTTTGCTTCCGCAATATCCTGCATTAACATATCTTGTTGGATCAGTAGTGAGCCCAGGATTTCTCGTTGAGCAAATTCTTACAATGCCTCTCTCATAAATTTGAGGCAAAGCAGCCTCCTCAATACCTGCCTGAATATTAGGATTCAATAATGGTCCTATGGAAGGGCTTCCGCTTACACATTCTTTCTCAGTTGTGATGTCTGTTTTCTTCTGCTCTTCAGAAACAGCTTTATCTCTCAAATAATTAAGAGCGAATTCTGTGCTGATTTGTTTAAACCCGCATTTCTCTTCATCATTAATTCTGACACACAGCTCTTTATATCCTTCCGGCGCAGTAAAGTCTCTCGTCTCTGTCTTGAACTCTCCTCTGGCTATAAATCCTGTTGCAATTGCAATAAATGGAGTGTTATAATAATAAGTTGATTCAGGAGGATTCTTCAAATAAATTGAATAATGTACTCCAGAATCTTTTCCAGCAAAAATATGATAAAATACCTTATATTGCGCGGTCGCAGGAACAGTTGCATCACTAAACCGTACAGAATCAAAATATGCAGTAAATTGCGGAGGGCTATCCGGCTCGATCAATGACTTAATAGTTTTAGGTCCTTTAATAGATAAAAAGCCTCTGCAAAACTGGCTGCCAATTTCTTCAACAGATCTAGCTCTAAATGCTTTCAAAGAATTCACAGCATACGTTTGAGTAAAGTAATCTATAGATTTCTGCGTATTCTGCCAAGCTCCCATTACAGTCAAATATTCACCTCCTCCTCTCGCTCCCTGCCCGCCCCCATAAGCAAACTCAACCAGTTTTGGCAATAGAACATTTGCCACCGGAGCAACTTGCCTCCAGAAGAATTCACACGCATAAATTGAATAAAACTCATCGCAGATTCCAACCATTCTTCCTGTTTGCAAATTTTCTTGCAGGCAATCTCTATGAGTTTTCAATATAGTAACATAAGAGTCTATACCAGCATGAACTCCTGATAAACATACAGGTACATAAACCCCCTCTCTATAATTCGGCAAACATAATAAAGTGCTTCCAACAATACCTGTCTGAATAACGTCTGAAACAGGGTATTTGCCTCCAAAATCGCAGCGAGTTGTAGGACAAATAACAGGATCGCACACATTAAATAATATCTTACAGTCTTGAGGAGACATAAAGTCCTGGCACTGCACTCCATCAAATTGACTGTAAGGAACTCCTTGATGCAGTTCCTGTCCATTTATACGAACAACTTTACTTCCTTTCTGCGACGCTGCCTCTAAAAGAGATCTGCGCGACTGCTCTACTAAATCTTTCGACTTTCTCTCATCCAATCCCAATATTGGTGCATTGGAGTTAATTCCTGCAAACACCTGTGTACATTCATCAATAGAATCCATTGCTCCATTTCCTCCAACATTACATATCCACCAAACTCTAGGCAGTCCAGAACTATCATAAGCAGACAGCTGATTTCCTATCTTTAAATCAGATTTAACTCTTGCATACCATCCATTCAGCACATCAAACGGAACGATCGCAGGCAGCCCCTTATCAGGTCCAGTCTCAAAATACCTAACAGCCCTATCTCTCGCAACAATAACATTCCTGCTCAAATCCCCCCCGCTGTCCTTAATTTCTTTTATATTATTATCATTATAAAATTGGACATGGTCTATTTTTATTTTAGTTAGAGAAGCTTTTCCTAAATCATTCTTTGCATATTCGTAAATCCCGCTTGGCGCGAGAATATTTCCTCCGCTTGGTTTTGTCCCAACAACCAAATATCTTCTTGCTTCGCTCTTATCACCAATAATTTTTCTCCCATCTATCAAAACACTATGCTCTGCAGTGCCATCAAAATTATTCTCATCTGTATTTACATCCGTTCCATCTATTAATATTTTCCCATTATTCTTAGTTATTCTCAAGAATCTTCCTTCGATATCTTGACTTTTTCCGGCTAATACCGGAGACTTGATAGCAAACCTCTCAATACCTTGGTCACTCGCCGCCGTGGCCGAACTCTTCAATAAAACTTCATTCTCCTTTATTCTTTTTTCTATTTTTTTTATTTCAAACCCAGCACTAGGAAAACTTTTCTCAAGCTGTTTATTCAAATACCAATTTCTCAAATCTTCATAGCTATGCGCCGCAGGCTTGTCTTTGCTCACTGTCTCCAAACTTTTAACAAACGGATCATTCATATAATTAGGGTTACTTTTCAAAAACTTAATAAAATTATTCTGCGCTTCTATATTATCTACAGTATATCCTCCAGCAAAACTTCCTTCTCTTTTCTCTCCTCTTTTCAAAATACTATTAGTCTCTTCAATTACTTTTTTTCTTTCCTGCACTTCTTTCTCAATAAGCGCTTTTTCTTTATTAAAGCATTCAGTTAATGTCCTATAAGAAACGTCATAATTATTTCCATCGTTTCTTAAAATTCGCTTGTTTTCAACAGCCTCCCTGCATCTTGCTGTCCATCCATAATCTCCCTGCATCGCCTGCTCTCTTGCAAGTGCAGTCCCGTCTATTCCAGATATGAAATTTTTAACATTCAGAGCAGCAGCTGTTGCAAAGCAGGCAGCCTTCATTCCTTTAACGACTTTTCCTAGATTATTAGAAATCTGCTCCCATTTTTTAATGCTCTCATTCAAATTCTTTATTCTCTCAGCAGTCTTATTTGGAGAAAGGCTTATAATCCTTTTTTCAATTCCAATATTTACTGTCAAATTAGTCTCAGTCCTTGTACCTTTTGCAAAAGGTAATAATCGTATTTTAGCAAGTTCTTTCATATTCACCTGCACAAGCCTTATGCTCGTTCCGCAAACATTTTCAATTCTTTCATTTAACTGTATATTTACAGTTCTACTTTCCCCCGCACTTCCTCTAATAGTGCTCTTGCATATATAAACTGCCTTCACACTATCCTCATCGATCACTCTATCCAAGCGCAGGCTTGTTAAATCTCCTGTAACCTCTTTATCCTTAAATAAAATACTCTCCCCAGACTTAATTTTATACTCTTGCGCTCTCCCGCTAAAACTAAACACTGCTTCTGATAATTCTTCAGGATCATCAATACTCAAAAGCCTGATTGTCTTATAGCCATTATCAATAAAAATTAAGTTTCCAGCTAGTGAAGAATCTGTAATAAAGACTTTTCTAAACTCAGACTGATACTCATTGATATCTAAAGAGTCAGGATACAAATTATTAATTCTCTCTAGTAAATCAAGCTGAGTTTTCACTTTCTTAATTTTTGGATTATCTTTAATCAACTTTAAACTTTCCTTCAAAGACTGCTCGCCGTATGTCGGCGCGGCAAACTGATCCTTAGATCTCTCTAAAGGATAAGAATCAGCAACTTCTTTATACGCTCCAATAGCTTCATTAAATGCTTTCTCAGCCTCCGCAGGATTTTTAATTATTTCATCTGTTATTTTATCCTGAGATAAAACATTCTTTTCCGCATCTGACAGTATAGAATAAGCGCGTAAAGCCTCATAAACATTTCTTAATCGTCCATTGTTTTTATTCAAATCGGTTTTAGAAATTTCACTCCACTTATCTCCAGATTTCTTATACAGCACACCTTCCTTAAAACTATAAACCTCAGAATCAATACTGACTTTCAGATAACTTCCTTCTAATTCAGGCTTAATAAAATTCCCATCTTTGCCTTTCAAAATCTGATCAATTCTAGGCTGAATTTGCAGGTTGAATCTCTCTCCTCCAGTACAGCTGATTTGCACATTTCCATTTGACGATTTATCGCTTTTTGTTATGCTAACAACTCTGCATTTATCATTCAAAAAAGTAGAGCCGGCATAAACATCAAAAGTGTCAGTCCCTTTCTCATCACTAATCTCAACTCTCGCTTTTGTTTCTGCTCCAACAAAACCAGTATATTCTACTTGAACTCCTGCTCTGCAGAAATAGCCAGGCATATAAATAACAGGCGACCTTTGTCCCCTCTCAACTCTTGTATTAGAAACTTTCTGATCTCCTCGATATAGAGTAACAATCGCAAATTTCGAATCAACATCATTAAGTCTCACTGAATATCTCCCGCCCCAAAAGCTCTGCTTATCTTTCTCTAACTCCCAATCATTATCATTCACAGGTCTAAGAATAAATTCGGCTCTTCCAACACCGAAAGAATTTCCAGTATCGTAATCTATTTGCGCACTAAGATTCACAGTCACAAATTTAGGGAGTTCTTTTTCTTTCTCATTCCTCTTCAAAACTAAAACAACATATCCTATATTATTGATGAGAGGATCGCCCAAGAGCTTATCTCTGGTTCTTATGGCTGCACGAGCAGGATGGAATCCAGTCCCAACTACTTCTTTCGGATAATTTCCAGTAAACCTAATATTTCTTATTTCCTTAATATCAACAAGCGGATTAATAGATAAAGCATCAATCTGGCAGAAAACAGGTACATTCTGCTCAGCAATCAAATCACTTCTTACCACGGCCGGCTGGCATCCGCCCGGAGCAACTTGCAGTAAAATATCCTCGCGCGCTTCACATTGCTCCCGGTCTCCTAATATGGGCCAATAAGTATCAAGCCTGCCCTGGCTTCCATAATATGTTTGAAAGCTAGCAGGATACTGATATGTTGTCCTTGAAACACTTGTCCTGTCGCTCACAGCAGCACTCGCAAAAGAAAATAATTCAGCAATAACTAATAAAAAAATACAGCTTGCTAAAACTTTATTTGTCTTCATGGAAATGAAATACCTATTCTTTGAGATTCAAACGCTTCAAAATTATATTGTAGCTGTTCAATTGAAGTCGGAGTTGAAAATGAAGGAGTCTCAATAAATATCTCGCCTTTCTCTAATTCAGAAGCCAACATATACTCCTCTGTCTTTCCCCCGCCTATTAAAGCATTATCAATTGTGCTCTCTGGAATAGCAACTTCTGTACATGTCTCTTTAGTGGCGCCGAAAAAGCTGAAAATCCCAGAACGAGGAACAGGCTGGCAATATGTCCTGCTAGAAGAAGGAAGTTTAATAGAGCTGTTCCCATAGATTTGAACGCTTATATTATACATTCCTTCAATCAGTGAAATATCAGAAAACTCAGGCAGTAAAACGCTCTTGATAACAGGGCCTACAAAAGTCACCAATGCATTGCCTGCAAAATTCTTATCCTCTAATTTAATATTAATAGCTACTTCATACTCTTTATCAAGAATAATTTCAGCTGTCTTTTCTTCATTGCTGGAAAATAGTTGCTTCTTCTCTGCATATCCTTCAGCTCTAGCTTCTAAATATCCATTCAAACATGCTGGAGCTTTTGCTTTAAGTTTGCCTTGTTGCGTTTTGCCTAAATCGCACTGCTGGTCAAAGCAAAGATACCTAACTTCTCCATCAACAGAATTCAACGAACTATCATAAAGATTTATATTCAATTCTTCTGTAGCTTTATCGCATAAACTTTCTATAAGTTCTTCTTCAGGCAATTCTCCCTGAAGAGCTTCTCTTGGCACATTATTATCGATCACAACAACAACAGGAAATTGAAATACTTCTTTCTCGTCGTAAATCTGGAACATCACAGGATATGCGATGTCATAAACAAAATGATAAGGAGCATAACAGAAGCCTAAAATACCAAGCCCTTCTTGATTGCCAACTGGTTGTGCAACCAACAAGTCGCCGTTTGTTCCGCTTATTTCAATTCTACTAGGCCAATTCTTTGAAGTCATAAGTCTAACTGAAGCATCGGCGTTATAATCAACATCAAAATACTTCTTTTTTCCATCAGCAGAATTAAGCTTTTTGAAATTAATTGTGTTTATATTTGCTTCAATTCCATTCTTTAATTCGTCAATAACTTCATCTCCTTTCCATATTTTGGGACTGCAGGTAATTTCAACTCCATCAAGAGGAGCATAAGAATGCAATACATCAACAGTATAATTCTCAATGAATCCCTCCTTCTTTTCTTTATCATACAAGTTTAACGCAATAGCATGGAATTTTCCTAAGTTAGTGATTACACTTTCCTGATAAGAAGTTTGCCTTGCAGAACTATCTCCTTTGCTTACAGAAATAGGAGCTTTCACATTCACAAGCACTTCTCTTTCAGCAATGCTAACGTCTACTTTTGGCTTTTCAAAATTTATCGAATATCCTTGCTGATAAAAAAGACCAAAATCGCAAGAAGAGAGCTTATTTTCTAAATATAAAGAAATATCTCCTTCCATATCTCTTTTAGTCGGCACTTGCTCATTAACAATTCCATTCCCACTTATATAAAACCAATAAGGAACTGAAAAGCCCAGAAAATTTAATTCTGAAGAAAATGGTGCATGCTCGCTTGGTGGTTCATAAGAATTTATATAAACTCTACCGCCTTGACTTTCTACAAGTGAGATAGCTCCAGCAGTTTCTTCTCGTATACATTCCTTAAAATAATTAAAAACCGGAGCAAGTTCTAAAGGAACTTCTTCTATCTGAACTTTCTCTCTCGCAAAAAAGTACGTTAAAACTCCTCCAATTATCAGCAAAGATATTATAACAAATATTGTTAACTGCCCCTTTTTTTCTGCAAAAAAACTCATTCTCAAAAGAGCAAACCCGAATATATAAACCTTTTTTGTTGTTCATCCATTGAGCATTAAAAGTCAAAAACTCTTTAAAAAGAGAAATAGCAGAATAAAGCATAAAACAATCTGCAAAGAAAACATTCCTAAAAGAGTTAAAGGAAAAGTATTATTTTGTGCTTTGCTTAAATTTTCTAATAAAACATTTTTCTCTTTCATAAGGGAAGTATTCTCTGCCCTAATATAAATCCAGCTGCCAATAGAAAAAAAGGTATTTTTATCCTCATATAAAAGCAGGCCGTAATGTTTCGCGTTTTCTTTTAAATAAACACATACCTCTACATCCTTTCTTCCATTAAAAAATATTTCTTTTGGATATGTAACAATCAAAGTAGATGGCTCTTCATAAATTGTATATTCATTTATGTTTCTAGTCTTCTCAATTGAAGAACTCCAAACAGTTGATCCTAAAAGACTAACCTCTCTAGAAGCAAACAAAGTAAGATTAGAGCAAATATTTTCATATGCCCTGCCCTCAAAAAGTAGTTCTGGAGGAGAAATCCCTAATTCAATGGCACTGGAAAAAGAAATAAAAAATATACTGATAAAAAACACAAACGCCGCATTAAGAGATTTATGCTGCAACTGCCAAAAATCGAACTGATGCTTTATGTCCAATATAATCTCTGTTTATGTTACCTTCAAAATCTTGTAGGTCTAATTTATAGCGAATAGTCTTAGTATTGCTTCCTGAAAAAGCAGATGGCTTTGAAACATTAATCTCAAAACTACCTATTTTCGTTAGAGCTCCTCCAGTCTCTTTAAATTTAAGATATCGAAAAAGATTTTCAGAATTATCAACTAAACCAGGAACAACTTTAATATCCGTCGTTCCAGTATTATTTATCAAAAAAGAACCTTCAGGTGTTGCATAGCCCGGGGCAACATCACCTAAAAAAATAGAATCAGGAACAGAAACTCTTACAACAGACTGGAAAATATTTGCTTCAAAAACAACAGTATCTCCCGCAGAAATCATAGTGGCTTGCAAAACAATTAAACACAAAATTGCCAGAACGAAACAATAAAAAAATAGCTTCATTAAAATAGGTAAAAATTGAAATATATAAACTTATTCTCTCATAAAACCCCTCAGGTTTTAACCCGCGGTTTTGTGAGACCTGTGAGGGTTGATGGCCCCACCAAGAATCGAACTTGGGCATGGTCCACGTCAAAGACCCGGTCTGCCATTAGCCTATGGGGCCGCATATAGAAAACAAAATTTCTGTATATTTAAGTATAACGATTTTTCACCGCCGTATCTAATAACTTGCTTTAAAAAACTTTCTTTTCCAATTTTCTGATCTGCTGTAGTATCAAAAACACGATGCGCCACCTCGGCTTAAAAGCCGAGGTTTGTGACAGGCG
>CAZOCP010000019.1:0-12451 GCA_964578345.1 Candidatus Woesearchaeota archaeon | reverse complement strand
GAAGCGTCCAAAACTTTATATAGTTATTTCTCGTAAAAGAAAAAAGAGACTCTATGAAATCAGATTTTAATAATGAAAAAATAAAAGTGATACAATTTGGCTTAGGAGCCATGGGCAGCATGATGGCTAAAGTTATGCTTGAGAAAGAAGATCTTGAGATTGTTGCAGCAATAGACCGCAAGCCCGAAAATGCAGGAAAGGATCTTAGTGAAGTTATCGGGCTGAAAAACAAAGTTGGAGTTATTGTCTCTGACAATCCTGAGCGTGTATTTCAATCTGTCAAAGCAGACATCATGCTTCATGCTGCCGTATCTTATGTGCCTAAAGTCTGGGAGCAGATTAAAGGAGCGGTAAAAGCAGGAATAAGCGTCATTACAATTGCTGAAGAGATGGGATATCCTTTCCTGAAATATATAGATTTAAGCAGAGAAATGAATTACACCGCCAAAGCCCACGGAGCCAGAATTTTAGGTTCAGGCATAAATCCTGGATTTGCCATGGAGCTTATGCCTCTTTTAATTTCAGGCATCTGCAAAGAAGTAACTTCTGTTAAAGTCACCAGAGTCATTGATTTTTCGCCTTTTGGTCCCGCAATTCAAAAAAATATAGGCATAGGTATGGAAGCAAAAGATTTTAAGAAAGGAGTAAAAGAAGGAAAGCTTCCTTTGCATATAGGGCTGCCAGAATCTCTTTCACTTCTTGCTTATGGGCTCAGATGGGAATTAGATAAAATAGAAGAATCGCGCGCTCCGGTGATTGCAAGAAAATCTATAAACGTGCCAGGGTATATGAAAATTCCAAAGGGGAGAGTTTCTGGTTTCGATCACAGATGTTTTGGATATAAAAATAGGAAAAAAATTATTATTTTAGAAGAGCTTGGAAGAGTTGATCCAAAAGAAGAATATAAAAACACAATAATTATAGAGGGCTCTCCGAGAATTGTTGAAAGCATAAATGTGCCTTCAGGAAATATTACAACAACTTCTCATGCAATCAATCTTATTCCAGTTGTACTAAAAGCGCATCCAGGCCTTCTTACAATGTTAGATCTTCCTGTTGCCCCCTGTCTTCATTTAAAATGAAAACTTTTTTAATTAATCCATCAACAGAGGAAAAATCTTATTTTTTATCTTTAAATAAAGACCAATTAATTAAAAAAGTGCAGATAGCAAAGAAAGCCTTCATTTCTTTGAAAAAGATTAATCATAAAGAAAGATCTTTTAAAATAAAAAAATTAGCAGGGATTTTACGCAGAAATATTGAAGATTATGCAAAAATTATAACTACAGAGATGGGCAAGCCCATAAAAGAAGCCAGAACAGAAATAGAGAAATGTTCTTTTTTATGCGATTATTATTCTGAAAACTTCGATGTTTTCTTAAAAGATGAATTTATAACAACCGAAGCAAAAAAAAGTTATGTAACCTTCGAGCCACTAGGAGTTATTTTTGCAATTATGCCATGGAATTTCCCATTTTGGCAGGTATTTCGCTGCGCTATCCCTGCAATTTGCGCAGGGAATGTTATTCTCCTAAAACACGCGGGTAATGTTCCTCAATGTGCACTCGCAATAGAGAAGATATTCAAAGAAGCAGGCTTTTCTGAAGGAATATTTACGGCTCTTTTTATTAATAGCAGTTCTGCAAAAGAGCTCATAGAAAAAGACAGAGCCATACAAGGTATATCTTTTACTGGAAGCGTGGCTGCTGGAAAAGAGCTTGCACAAATCGCAGGAAAAAATTTAAAAAAAATAGTTCTTGAATTAGGAGGCAGCGACCCCTTTATTGTATTAGAAGATGCACATATTGAAAACACATGCGATTTTGCAATAAAATCTAGAATGACCAATGGAGGGCAGAGCTGTATTTCTGCAAAGCGCTTTATCATTGTAAAAAAATTAATGAAAGAATTTCAAAAAAAGATAGTTCATAATTTATCCCAGCTTAAAGTAGGAAATCCTTTAGAAGATAATACAGATATTGGTCCATTGGCAAAATTAGAACTTCTTAAAAAATTAAAAAAACAAGTTAACAATGCTTTAAAAAGCAAAGCAGAGATTATATATCAAAATATAAATATTCCCCAAAGGGGATTTTATTATCCTCCAACTATAATATCGAAAGTCGCAGTTCATTCACTTCTATTTAAAGAAGAAATATTCGGGCCAGTTTTTGCTCTCATAGAAGCAGAAAACGGGCAAGAAGCAGCAACTCTTGCTAATAATTCTCAATTTGGATTAGGTGCAAGCATCTGGACGCAGAATATTAAGAAAGCAGAGCAAATTGCAAAAGAGCTTCAGTCAGGAATGGTTTTTATTAATGGGATGGTAAAATCAGATCCTCGTCTTCCGTTCGGCGGTATTAAGAATTCAGGCATTGGAAGAGAGCTTGGTTCATACGGTTTAAAAGAATTTGTCAACATAAAAACAATTGTTATTGAGAAATAAAAAGTAAGGAGGAGTTAAGAATGAAACTTCTTTTGCATAACAAGAATATCTTCTAGCAATTTCGGATTTACAACCTCTCGTAATCTCTCAACAGCTTGATTGAATCTTTGAACATCAGTAGGGGTATAATTTTAGAAGCACTTGTATTTTTTGCGCTGCCTTCAGCAGTTTCTCAACACCCCATAAACCACATCGTCTTTGTCCAAGCCCAACCAAATACAATCTAGAAGACAATAATTGCTTATAGAAGGGCCAAACCACATGTAATTAATAATTACCTTTCTATCTAAATATCTGTAAAGATTACTGAATTTCATTGTTCCATTATCGAATCTATCAAAGTAAGGCTCAGTTTGCTTTCTTAAGATGAACTGAGATTCAGGCATTTCAGGAGTTAAAACAAAACCTTCTCTTTGTGAAACAATAAGTGCGCTTCTGTCTTCAGGATACATAGATTCTTGGCTTCTCGCAAGCGCTTCAGCTGCCTCATAAACCTTTCTATTTGTATGATCTCCAACAGCAGCAGAAGCTATTAAAGGAGCCATCAAAATAGAGTCTCTAACTAAAATAGTTTTTTTGCCCTTTAGTGCGATAGGTGCCATGCTTGTTCTTGAGTAATCTTTAGAAACACCAGCTAAACGTATCTGAGCAACTTCATCAGGAGTAGCAAGAGTGTGAATACCTTTATCTGCAAAAGCTTGCAATTGCTGATCTAAAGGAGCAGCTACTTGGTAAATATCTCCCAAGCCTTCTACTGTTCCTATCTTTAGTGCTTCATATGTCATACTTTTCTTAAGAATAAAAGGTATTTAAACCTTTCTATTTGTTACTATTTAGAAATTAATTCAGAGTTAAAAACCCCAGGTTTTGTAAATTTAATTTCTTCTCAATCCATTCATGATTTAGAATATTATAATAAATAATCTATAAAGAAATATCTTTCAAAGCTTCAAAAACTTCCGAGAGAGTTGGGTGAATATGTATCACTTTGCGCAATAAATCTACTGTTGCATGAGCATTCATTAAAGCCACAAACTCATGAATAATATCATCCGCGCCAGGGCCTATAATTATTGCTCCTAAGATTTTCTTAGATTTATTTTCATACAAAACCTTTACAAATCCGCGGGTGTCTCCTATTACCGTAGCTCTTCCCGCGCGCGCAAAGTACGCTTTTAATATTTTATACTTAATTTGTCTTTCTCTTGCTTCTCGCTCATTTAGACCTATTCCCGCGATTGGAGGATCTGAAAAAACAGCCCAAGGAACTAAATCAGCATTAAACATTTCCTTTTTATTTTCCAACGCATTTACTAACGCAACATGCGATTCTCTTTTTGCCGCGTGCGCAAATGGAGCCTTTCCATTGACATCTCCAATGGCATATATCTTTGGATTTGAAGTCTGAAGATACTTATTTACTTCAATATTTCCTTTATTTCCTATTTTTATTCCAGCAGCCTCTAGATTTAGTCCAAAGATGAATGGAGATCTGCCTACAGCCACAAGAAGCTCTTCCGCGACAACAGTTTGAATTTTATCTTCTCCTAAAGTACTATAAAAAACTTTTATGCCTCTTTCTTCCTTTACTTCTATAACTTCAGAATTTGTTTTTATTAGAATTCCGATTTCTGTATAATATTTATTTATAGTTTCGGTGACTTCTTCATCAAGGTCTTTTAAAATTCTAGGATTGCGCTCGATTATCGTTACTTTTGAGCCAAGCGCACTAAAGAATGTCGCAAATTCTATCGCAATATAACCTCCTCCAATAATAATTATAGACGCAGGCATTTTATCAAGATTTAAAACGTCATCGCTGAGCAAGTAGTCAACTTTTTCAATGCCTTTTAAAGAAGGTATTCTTGGTTTTGCGCCAGTGCATATAATTATTTTTTCACCCCTTAATACCTTTGCTCCAGCCTGAACACTATTTTTTGAAAGAAATGAAGCTTTTTCTTTGATTATTTCTAAATTAGTGTTCTGTAAGCTTTTTGAGATATGTTCCTGTCCTATTTTAATAATTTTTTGAACGCGCCGCATTACAGCTTTAAAATCTATTGATACTCCTTCAGTATTTATGCCGAATTCTTTCGACGAAACAATCTTTTTATACAAATTAGCAGCATGAAGCATAGATTTTGTCGGAATGCATCCTGTATTCAAGCATGTCCCTCCCAATATTCCAGGATCGATAAGCGCGGTCTTATAATTATTTGATGCTGCATACAGTGCTGTACGAAGTCCAGCCGTACCTCCTCCCACAACAATTAAATCAAATTCCTCTTCTTTTATTGATGTCATGAAGATATAAGAATAACAATAAAGAAATGTTTATATAGTTTATCATAATACCTATTTAAAGAATATGCGAAAATGGCAGAAAAGAAAAAAAAACCCGCAAAGAAACAAAAGAGCAAACCAATAAAAAGAGATGACAATGAAGGATGTCCTTTTTGTTAATTTTTTAAAGGAGGATAATAAATGTCTTTTTCTTGGTTTGAGCCAATACTATATGTAAAATTAGGCGCGGTATGGTTGGTATTA
The DNA here is from genome assembly GCA_964578345.1 of Candidatus Woesearchaeota archaeon. Lineage (GTDB taxonomy): Archaea > Nanobdellota > Nanobdellia > Pacearchaeales > GW2011-AR1 > VGKP01. The sequence goes on along the minus strand of CAZOCP010000019.1, from coordinate 7,458 downwards.
TTGACAGTTATAATAATATTATTTCGTAAAAAAATATCAAATAAACATCTATTTTTTTTGCTGATAGCCATTCCAACTATAATAATTTCTGTTTATCTTGCAGGCCATACTATCTATAAAAACATTTATTCTGTAACTAATGGTCCAGTTCATTGGCATGCCGACTATGAAATATTTATCTGCGGGGAGAAGATTGATCTTATTGATGCAAAATTTCCTAAAAATAAAATCGGCTCTCCTCTTCTGCACGAACATAATGATAATAGAATACACGTTGAAGGAACGGTTGACAATTTAGAAGACATCAGTTTAGAAAATTATTTTAAAACAATAGGGGGGAAACTAACAAAAGATACTTTGAATTATCCTTCAAATAATAAATATATTCAGTATACCTCTGGGGAAAATTGCCCCTCAGGAGAGCAGGGCAGACTAAAAATCTACATTAACGGAAGACAAATTGAAAATCCAGAGAGCCACATTCTCTATCCTTCAACCTATGTTCCTCCAGGAGACTGTATAATTATAGTTTTCGATTCGTCGAATAATCAAAACACATCTCTTTTATGCTCTAGTTGGGAAGTCAAAGGATGGAACTACACCAATTTTAAAAGAGATAAAATAAAAATAGGTGAGCATGAATGGCAGTAGATTTAGCTCTTCCTACTCTTGCGACAGTTCTTGCAACTGCTGCAGTTGATTCTATAAACCCATGCGCTATCGGAGTTCTTATACTTTTAGTATCTACTTTATTAGTAGCTAAAAGAAAAAGAGAGCTTATTGAAATAGGTTTGATTTATATTGGAGCAGTTTATGTTACATATTTCCTATATGGTTTAGGATTAATAGCTTTTCTTTCAAGCATCCCAATTGTCTGGGCAGAATACATCTCTATTGCCGTCGGATTATTAGTTGTTGCTGCAGGGATTATAGAGATTAAAGATTACTTTTGGTATGGTCTCGGCTTTTCTTTAGCTATCCCTTCTAAATATATAGAGACCATCAAAGAAAAAATGAAAACCTTGTCTGCCCCGACTGTAATATTTCTTGGAATATTCGTATCTTCTGTAGAACTTCCTTGCACTGGCGGGCCATATCTTGCAATTACTCTTTTGCTCTCGCAAAACTTTAATCTTGCAGCGCTGCTTCTTCTCTTGATTTATAATCTTATCTTTGTTATGCCTCTTGTTATTATATTATTTGCAGTTCTATTAGGTGTAAAAGTCCAAAATGTACAGGAATGGAAGCAGAAAAATAAAGGTTACATGCGCCTTTTTTCCGGACTTATACTTATCGCACTAGGCTGGCTGCTCATACTAATAGCAAATGGAGCAATTAATTTAAATTAATATGAAAAAAATTCAAAAGCGTATAATAATTAAGAGAAGGGGGCATAAAGAGCATTACGATGAGAAGAAAGTCTATGCTTCAGTTTATGCTGCCTCAATCAATGCAGAGCATAGCGAAAAAAAATCAGAGAAGCTTGCGTTGGATGTAATGCATAAAATTGGTAGATGGATTAAACAGCAAGCTAAAATGAAAACTCCTATATTCTCTGCTGATATTAAATATCAAATCAGCTCTTTGATAAAGGACAGAGAGGTCGCTCTGTTATACAAACATCATTTGGATATTTGCTAATTTAATTATGTCAAGATACAACCTCGGCTTAAAAGCCGAGGTATAAAAAAAGTTCGCCTGAGGCAATTACAAAAGGACTTTGTGATAATAACATCTAAATACTAAATACATTTGCTTTCTAAATGGGAGAAGGAGGGATGCAAGCTCAACCTATTGAATGGTACAAGCAGTCTGTTCAGCAAGTCTGCACTGTATTGCAGACAGATGCATCTAAAGGTCTTCCCCAAGAATCCGTGCTTGAACGCAGGCAAAAGTACGGATTGAATGAAATTAAGAATAAGAAGAAAATAAATCCTCTTATAATCTTAATTCGTCAGTTTAAAAGTTTTATTATTTATATTCTTATTTTTGCACTAATCATCTCTCTATTTGCTCGAGAATATACCGATGCAATAACAATTTTTATAATTTTAGTTTTAAATGCTTTTATCGGATTTTTTCAAGAGTATCGCGCAGAAAAGGCGATTGAATCACTAAAAAGACTTGTAGAAGTTAAAGCGAAAGTATTGCGTGCAGGCATTATTCAATTAATAAATTCTAAAGAATTAGTTCCCGGAGACATTATTCTTTTGGAAGAAGGAAGCAAGATTCCTGCCGACGCCAGAATAATTGAATCTGTGGAAATGCGAGCCGCAGAAGCGTCATTAACAGGAGAATCTTCTTCAGTCTCAAAAAAAACAGAGGCGATTGTAGAAACCGTATCGATCGGTGACCAAGAAAATCTGCTTTTTTCAGGAACATCTATTGTTAGCGGTAGAGGGAAAGCAATTATTATTAATACTGGCATGCAGACTGAGATTGGAAAGATTGCCCGCCTTATAGAAGAAGTCAAAGAAGAAGCAACACCCCTCCAACAGCAGCTCGAATCCTTCGGCAAAAAATTAAGCATAGCAATTTTAGCCATATGTTTCATCATTCTATTAATAGGTATTTTTAAAGAAGGAGATTTTTCTCTCTTAATTCAAGGAAATATAGTTGAGTTCTTATTTGCTATAAAGACCTGGTTGCTTATATCTGTTTCATTGGCAGTAGCCGCAGTTCCAGAGGGGCTTCCTGCAATTGTAACGATTTCTTTGGCTATGGGTGTAGTAAAAATGATGAAAAGAAACGCATTAATGAGAAAACTGCCTTCTGTTGAAACACTTGGAGAAACTAGTGTGATCTGCACCGATAAAACAGGAACCTTGACAAAGAATGAGATGACTGTCCGCATATTTTATACTAATAAAAAAGAATTCTCAGTCACAGGAGAAGGATATTCTGCTCAAGGAGATATTAAAAGCGCAAATGGCAGCTTTGTTGAAAATGACAAGACTATTCTTAGAATAGGGGCACTGTGCAACAATGCATCTCTAAATATAACTGAAAATAATATTGAGATTATCGGAGATCCTACGGAAGCAGCATTCTTAGTAGTTGCAGAAAAAGCAGGAATATCTCATAAAAAACTTTCGCAGGAATGGCTTCGTGTAAAAGAGATTCCTTTCTCTTCTGAGCGGAAGATGATGAGCACTATCAATAAGAATCCTAAAAATAAAAAAGAATATGTATTCACCAAAGGCGCAGCAGAAAGAGTTTTGGATAAATGTTCTTTCATATTGCTCAATGGCAGAGTAATGCGCCTGCGTTCCAGCGATAAGTTAGCAATTTTAGAAAAAAATGAAAACTTGGCAAAACAAGCTCTGCGCGTTCTCGGATTTGCATACAAAGAATATAATCCTAGAGAAGAAGCTGAAGAGAGGCTGATATTTGCAGGTCTGCAGGCAATGATAGATCCTCCGCGTCATGAAGTTCCTGAAGCAATTCAGAAATGCAAGCAGGCAGGTATTCGTGTGATAATGATAACCGGAGATCATCTGAAAACTGCACAAGCCATAGCGAAAGAAATCGGACTTGAAGGCAATGCTCTTGAAGGAAAAGACTTTGCCGCGCTTACTGAAGAAGAACAGTTCAAAATTATTGAATCAACATCAATTTTTGCCAGAGTGGAGCCGCAGCACAAAATGCTGATGGTCGGCATTTTGCAAAGACAAGGAGAAATTGTTGCAATGACCGGAGACGGTGTTAATGATGCTCCAGCCCTAAAAAAATCAAATATAGGTATAGCAATGGGAATTACAGGCACAGATGTTGCAAAAGATGCGAGCGACATGGTGCTCCAGGATGATAACTTTGCGAGCATTGTAAATGCAGTCGAGGAAGGAAGGGGAATTTATGAAAACATTCGTAAATTTATTAATTATCTGCTCTCTAGCAACATGGCCGAGATTGCAATAATTGTTTTTGCTCTAATATTTGGATGGCCTCTTCCTATGACTGCCGTTATGCTTTTATGGTTAAATCTCGTCACTGATGGCCTTCCTGCTTTAGCTTTAAGCATAGATCCAGTTTCAGCAGGGATTATGCAGCGCCCTCCAAAAAAAGCAAGTGAAGGAATTCTAAATAAAAACATGGCTTTCAATATTTTATATGTCTCTTTCCTTATCACGCTAGGGGTTCTAAGCGTATTTTACATAGGAATTAATATTTACAGTCAGGAAGAAAATTCTTTCTTCCTTCAGAAAATACAGACTCTTGCATTTACTGCTTTGGTTGTAATGGAACTTGTGCGCATACAGGCAATTAGGTCAGAATACCGCTTAGGAATGTTCAGCAACAAATATCTTGTGCTTGCTGTTATTGCTTCCTTAGTTCTGCAGCTTGCTGTAATCTACACACCCCTAAATATATTCTTCAAAACAGTTTATTTAAATGTAGTTGACTGGATAATAATAGCGGGCGCCAGCATGACTGTTTTAATTCTTAATAAAGTTGGAGTTTTTATGTATAAAAAGCGCGGGCAGCATCGATAGATTAAAATATTTACGAACACTGAATAAAAATTTTCTCACCGACTCCTAAAGATACTATATAAACAGTCTATATTTCTTACCATATTTATTTATTCCAGCCGACTTTGAATTTTGCTGAATTCCCGCGTCCGCTCCCATCCCGAAAATCTGATTTTTCAGTTGCTTATTGAAAAACCGTGAAAGTAAGATTTATATAGTTGTATATTCTTTTTTTAGGATAAAAAAATGGGGTTAAATTTAGGGTTATCAAGATTTCCCAAAAGAACTTTGTATTTTTTTGTAATTTTTGTTATAAGCATAGGGTTCGCAAACGCATTTCTGTTTAACGGAACAGTCTACGATATTAACGGAAATCCTTTGGCAAACGCGACAATCAATATTACATCACGTTCTACGACAGATTTCACTATTGCTGCATATAATTCCACAACAACCAACGAATCTGGATGGTTTAACATTACTCTACCAAATGTCGCTACATGGATATATGACCCGCAGATAGCTCATTCTAATACCTCTCTTCCAACACGTAATTATACTGATTATATCGGGCAGTCACTACCCTCGTTTCCTTCCTTTGTTTTCGACGCCATAGGCGGCACTTCTTTCTTTTTAAGAGAATCTGGCAGTTTTAATCTCACTGCTATCAACTCTACTGGACAAAGAATTGCATTTAATTACCAAGTGAAAGATGTTCTCCTTGGCTATCCCATTGCAGAGAGTTTTGATTTTGCTAGCGGAGGTGTACGTGAAGCAAACCTTATTGTTCCTGCAGACAGAAATTATTCCATCATGATTTATCCTAATCAAAGCCTGCCTGTAAGCTTTGAATGGAACAATTTCACATCAAGAGCAACTTATAATCTTACAACGCCCTCAAGTGGAAATAATCTCTCGCATTACAATGGTACTACGCGAACAGTCCATAAGCAATTTAATATTACTCTTAGCCTGCCGCGAGTTAATGGAACTGCAAACTTTACAACAGCGATTCGTGTTTCAGGATTAGACAATTTCACTATTGTAGCGTATCTTATGGAAAGCAACAATATGGTTCATGCCACGTATGGAGGAATGCCTTACAATTTAAGCTTCTTTGGCGGTGGAACTGACGTCTTTCTCACAAACAACGGAACATATAATATGACTCTTCCAGCTTCGGCAGAAACAACAAAATATATTTTATTTGCTTCAGGTAGAAACGGAACGAATTATCTAGGGGCATTCGCTAATTTAACAATTCAATATGGCGCAGCGCCTGTTAATATTGATTTTACAATGCGCGGATTATTGGGAAATTTATCATATATCGGTCTGGATAATGCGGCAGATTTTTCAAGTAAAAAATTGATTGCAACTGCAAAACAATCATTTCAGTTCGTGAATAAAACAAATAGCAGTTTAAGTCAAGCATTTGCGCATATAGAAATTACTGTAAACTATTCTGAATGGGGCATGCATGAATTTACTTGGGTAGAAGATGTTCCTCAGAGCGGCAATGGCAACTTTTCTATCCCGATGCTTAATACTACAGGCATTAAAGAAATGAATATCTTCATAGGGGGAGGAAATTATGCTCCAAGAAGAGTTGCTCCAAGAGTTGATCAAATTTTAACTGGAAGACATGTACAAGGAGGAGGCAATCTCAATCTTAGTATGTATAACATTACGATTAATACTTTTAATGCAGGAGACATTGAAGGGCAGATGGCGGCTTCAAATATTACCATGGCGCTATATAAATCAAATGCAACATGTGATGCACCAAGTCCAGGTGCTGGATGCCTCTTGGGAGGAAGTCAGAACATGAGCAACTTTAATCCAATGGGTGCAATTATCGGTGGAGGCAAATTAAGCTTCAGAATGGGAACAGGAAATATTACTGTCCATTACGTAAATGTAGATATGCTTGCTTCAGGACCGCCGGAAGCACTGTTTGATGATTCTTCAACTGATAAGACAAGCGGAAGTACTTTTGATCAGGCTGTGAGATTTGGCTCTGGTGGACCAACAATTTATGATTTTGTTCTAGTATCAATACCTTATTCGGATGCTGCTGGAACTGGACTGAATGACGCAGCAGATATCAATATGACTCTTCCTCTGATGTATGACGATGACTGGAAAGTTCTATGGAATACAACGGCAAATGGCACTGCTGCGTCTTCTCTTGCTGGAAATTTCACACACTATATTGCAAAACAGAGCGAATGGAATTATTTACTTGGGCAGACAAATTGCACTACAAATGCAGCTGAATTCAATGTCTCCCGACCTTGTTATGTTGATAAAGCAGGCAATGTAGTCTGGATCCGCTTGCCTCATTTCTCCGGCACAGGACCTAGTATTGTAGGTTCTGTAGTAGCTGCTGCTACTCCTTCTTCTTCATCAGGAGGTAGCGGGGGAGGTGGCGGGGCATTAACAACAACTGTCTGGAAAGAGACATTCACAATCAGCACAGCGCAACTTAAACAAGGATATACTGCAAATTTAGCTGCAAATGCTCGTGTTAAAATGACGATTGGAGCCGCAGAGCATCATGTAGGTGTGCTCTCGCTTACAGCAACAAATGCAAAAATTCAAATAGCTTCAACACCACAAGAGGCAACATTAAATATTGGCGAAACAAAGAAGTTTGAAGTTACCGGCGATGGATTTTATGACATACAAGTAACGCTTAACAGCATTACAGAGGGAAAAGCAACAATCAAAGTAGCCTCTATATTTGAGACGATACCTAAAGCAGAATCTTCTCCTGGAGCATCTAACGTTGCAGAAAGTCCTCCAGAAGAAGCTCCTAGTGAGCAGACAGCAGAAACTAATATTAAAGAGAATAAATCTGTGTTGTGGATATGGATTGCGGTTATTGTTGCCTTAGTTGTTATAATTATTGTTTATACCATCGCAAAACAGAATAGTGTGCGTAAGCACGTATTAACTAAATAATTCCTCCGTATAAGTTTGT
>CAZOCP010000018.1:0-12967 GCA_964578345.1 Candidatus Woesearchaeota archaeon | reverse complement strand
TATTTACTTAACTAATTAATAATTATATAAGTAAGTTAAACTATATAAATGTTTCGTTAGTTAATTAGTAACTATATAGTTATTACTTTAAAAAGTAAGTTTTATAAAGGATAAACCTCTATGTTTGAATATGGCAGAGATAAAAATAGAAGTTAAGGGATATAAATGTGAAAGATGTAATCACGAGTGGATACCAAGAAAAAAAGAATATCCTACCTTATGTCCAAATTGTAAATCTGCTTATTGGGATAAACCAGCCAGAAAGAAAAAATAATTTTTTTGAGTCAAATAACCCCCGCTTACGTTACAATGTATTATTAGAGAAAAATTTATATATTAAAATAAGAAGATTTAAAAAGCAAATTTTTCTTAAAAGTAAATGTCGAAAGTACGTATAAAACTTGCAAGCATAGATATAAGTGCCTTGAACGGAGTGATGGAATCTATTAAAGAGATTACTCAAAGATCTGGAGTTGTTATGAGAGGCCCAATTCCTCTTCCCACAAGAAATTTAAAGGTTACGACGCGCAAGTCTCCATGTGGAAATGGGACTGCGACTTTTGACCGTTTTGAAATGAGAGTGCATAGAAGAATTATTGATATTCCTGCAGAAGATAGAATTCTGCATCCTATTATGAAGCTGCAGATTCCTAGAAGTGTTCAAATCAAAATAGAGATGAAATGATTTATATATTTTAATTTTCATACAAAGGTATGGTAAGAGAAATTTTGGTTGTTCCAAGAAGCACGTTATTTAAAGATGGAGATTTTCAGGGAATTGTGCCTATAGAAAAAAATGATTTTACCAAAATAATCTTGCTTAACTATGATTATAAAGAAAGAAATGAAGAATTAGAAAATAATTCTAATTTTCAACAAATAATACCTTATGTTTGGATTATAAATCCTAAAGAGAAAAAAGTGTTTCTTTATAAAAGAGGCATGAGCAAGGGAGAATATAAAGAAAGAAGGTATTTGAATAATTATTCTGGAGGCATTGGAGGGCATATTGATAAAGATACAGAAGAAAAATCAAATAATCCAATAAATGATGCAATGATAAGAGAGTTGCATGAAGAAGTTTTCATACATAATTATCCAGAACCTAAAATTGTTGGTTTTATTAATGACGACAGCGATTCATTAGGGAAAGTTCATTTTGGAATTCTTGCTATAGCAAAGACTGAAGAAGAAATAAAACTAGCAGAAAAAGGATTAAAAGAAGGCAGATTTTATACAGTAGATGAAACAAATAAAATATTAAGCAATAAAGATAATAAAATAGAAAGCTGGACTAAATTATCCTGGCCGTTTATTAGAAAATGTTTACTTGCTAAGTAATCTTTTTATTACACATATACTTTTAAGGAACAAGTCTATCTATTCTTATAAAATGAAGCAGTATTTGGATTTATTAAAAAGAGTATTAATAAATGGGGATCCTCAATATAATGCAAGGACAGGGCAATTAATGATTGTAAGTTCCGGAGATCAATGCAAGTTTGATCTAAGGAAGGGTTTTCCGTTGTGCACTACAAAAGCATCTGCTCCAATTAGATGGGTGGCTGAAGAAGTTTTTTGGATGTTAAGAGGAGAGAGGAATGCAAAAACATTAGATGCTAAGGGTGTTGATATTTGGAATAGAAATGCATTTCAATATTATTTAAAAAAAAGTGGTTTAGAAAAGCAGATTCCTAAAAATACTTTGAAATGGAATCAAGAATTTAATATATATCAAGAAAGAATGAGAAACGGTATTGATTTTAATTTTGAAGATTCTGATTTAGGGCCTATTTATGGATTTCAGTGGAGACATTGGCCTGGAAAAAATGGCAGAGAAAATGATCAAGTTAAGAATTTATTGGACAGTATAAAAAGAGATCCTGGTTCAAGGTATCATACTCTTTCTGCATGGAATGTTGATGATCTGGAAGAGATGGCATTAAAACCATGCCATGCTTTTGCCCATTTCACAATTACAGATGATGCATATCTTGATGTGCATATGTTTCAAAGAAGTTGCGATGTTTATCTTGGAGTGCCCTTTAATATTGCACAGTATGCCTTAATGAATCATCTTATAGGAATTGAAACCGGATTTCTTCCTAGAGAATTTATTCATACATATAGCAATGTTCATATTTATGGGGGAGTCGCTCCGAGGTCTAATTTCTTGAAAGAAAATCTTAGGGAATTGCAAGAGAGAGTAAAAGAAGTTAATTTTAGTGATGATTATTTAAAAGTTAGGGAATGGTATTTACAAAATTCTCCTGCAGAAAGTGAAGGAAACGAGAAGAAGGACCATGTTCCTTTTGTTTTAGAGCAATTATCTAAAACTCCACAAACATTACCTGCTATTTTTATAAAACAGATACCTTTCTTTGAGATAATTGAAAAACCTTCTAGAGAAGTTATTAGGCTAGAAGGATATAATCCTTTAAAATGGGAATCTAAAGCGGTTATGGCTGCTTGATAATGTGAAACTAGAATTAATCTTAATTGTTGCAAAATCTGATAATATGGTTATAAGCAAGGATGGCAAGATTCCTTGGCATATTCCCAGTGATATGAAGAGATTTAGAAACTTAACTCTGAATCATCCTGTGATAATGGGGAGAATAACTTATTTATCTATACCTCAAAAATTTAGGCCGTTGCCTAAAAGAACTAATATTATTATTTCCAGTCAAGAAATTAAAGACGAGGGCATTATAGTTTGTTGTTCTTTGGAGGAAGCGGTAAAAAAGGCGAAGGATTTAGATAATATAATCTATTTTGGAGGAGGAAAGAGAGTTTATGAAGAAGCTTTTTTATTGGCAGATAAATTAGAGATAACAGAAGTCCATAGAGAATATGACGGAGATGTATATTTTCCAGAAATTTATAAAAATGAATGGAAAGAAGAATTTAGAGAATTTCATATTGGAAATCCAGCCTATTCTTTTGTAACATACGTTAGACAATGATATATCTTCTAAAATGATTGTTTGAGAATATAAATACTTTATAACTAATTTTTCTAAAAATATTAATGGAAAAAAGAGGCCCCTTTATAGACTTTGAGGGTATTGATGGTTCTGGAAAGTCAACTCAAATTTCATTGTTGGCAGATGCAATAAGAAAAGCAAACAAATATCAAGCAGTATTGCTGACAAGAGAGCCTACATGGAAAGCAACTGAGTTGCGAAATAAACTTGCAAAAGACAGTGATGCGTTTGCAGATGGATATGAGGCGGCTCAATTATTTGTTGATGATAGAAAGCAGCATACTTATAATTTAATTATTCCTTCTCTTAGACAAGGTGTTTTTGTGGCTACTGATAGATACGCTTTATCAACATGTGCTTATCAATCTGCGCAGGGAGTTCCGTTTGTAAAATTGATAGAAATGCATGAAAAAGTACAAACGATCACTCCTGATCTAACTTTTTTTATAAATGTTTCTAGAGAAGAAGCAGATAGAAGAAAAAAAATACGTGGTGAAAAGTTGGAAAAGTATGAAAAAGATACTAGATTTATAAACAGATTGATTTCACAATATCTTATGCTTGCTGAATTGTCGAAAACAGATGAAAGAATCAGGAAAGTTATCGGTCCCGTTCATATTATAGATGGAGAGCAGTCATTTAAAAGAGTAGCTCAAGATATAACTAATACAGCACTGCCTTTTTATAGGAACTGGCTAGGATCAACTTCTTAAGAATTATGAAATAATTATTTTTAGATAGTAGTAGGAACTCTGCAGTAAAATAATAATATTCTAATCAAACGCCTAGTTCCCTCCTTTCAACTTCTTTCACAATCCATTTTATTTTCTTCTATCTGCTTCTTCATAAGACTCTGCTCTTCAGCAGAGCTTATCTTATTTGGCGAGGTAACCTTATTTCGGGATAAGACAACAAATAATTTTAAGCGTAACGCTTAAAAGCTCTTTTTTCTCTTTCTGTCTGAGCCGGTATGGCACAATGGTTACTGCGCGGGTTTGGAGAACCCGTTTCCGCAAGGATTTCCAGGTTCAATTCCTGGTACCGGCGTTACTGCGACAATGTATATAATCAGTTAATAGTTGATAGGAAGAAAGTTAAGACTTTAATGGATATTGTCAAGGAGTTAAGAAAATGATCTGGAAAAAAGAGATTTCTAGGGGAGATAACCTCTTTATACAAACAAGTGTAACTTTTCATTGAATTTAATGTCTTAGTCGCCAAGGCTATTGGAAGAACATAACCATTCCTGTTGTTGTCATTGGCATTGAAGTTGGCATTAAGCCTGTTGTTGCTCCTGTTCCAGTTCCTGCTCAACGCAGAAAGGGTTATGTAGCTTGCTAATTGAAAGTAAATCACCATCGCTTCATCATTCGCTCAGCGCATTTTTGGTTTCTTCATCACTACTAAATGTCGCGATTGAATTTTATGGCTTTATTCAAGCACTATCAGCAAGCGTGTAGCCTTAGCTCATTGGTCCGGTTATACCTCACTAAGACATAACTAGATAAAATCAAGTGATTAAAAATCTTTTTACTTAGAAAATTTGCAACCTATTATTTTTTTGGCGCAGTGCCTTCGGCACTAATTCCAGAACCGGATACCGGAAGAACATAACCACCCCTGTCGTAGTCATCGGCATCGAAGCCGGCACTAAGCCTGTCGTAGCCCCCGTACCAGCCCCTGCACAACGCAGAAAGGGATTGAATTGGTTTATCAGAATTGTTATCAATTATATAAGAGTATGGATTAAATACAAATACTTTAGCAACATTATCTAATTTCTCTGCACCTTCAACACCATAAGTAGCAATAAATGCTCCTTCTTGTGCTAATGTTCCTTTATCATGATCTCCTGTTCTTGTTCTAATTGTATTTAAAGGAGCAAAAGCAACTTTTCTATCTTTGCTAAATCTAACTCCTCTTTCTGTTGAACTTCCGCTTAATCTATCTTCCAATTCTTCAGGAGTATAAACTCTAGAAAGACCTTTGCCATTTTCATCAAATACAGAATACATTCCAGGATTCCTACCGCTTTTTGGTGTCCAAATATTAACATTAGGAACCCATAACCAGCCATTTCCCATTACAATATCTCTTATGAATTTTGTTCTTGGGCTGTTTTTAACTTGCTCATCAGCAGAATTATATGCTTCATCAAGCATGAAAGCATTTTGCTCTCCTGTTGGAAGTCTTAGCTTACTAGCAGTAACTTGTCTTACAGCATCATTGTAATTATTTGGTCCGAATGCTGGAAAAAGGAATGTTCCTTTATCATGGGCAGTTGGAACTGACCAACTTGCTTCTGGAGTCCATTCTTTAGCTAATTCTTCTATTTTAAAAGTCTCTGTTTTCATCATATTTTTCCTACGAACATTGACTATTTAAATCTTTCTATTTTGTTTCTACTTAATAGTTAAATTAGCATTGCTTACTTTGATATATTCACTAATAGAACAATAAAATTAGGTAATCTTTCCAGATATTTAGATAGTCAGGCAATTATTAATTACATGTGGTTAGGCCCTCCTCTAGATTGTAGTTGGTTGGGCTTGGACAAAGGCGATGCGGCTTATGGGGTGTTGAGAACTGCTGAAGGCACTTCGTAAAGAATTTCTGGAGCAGAAGTCCGTACGCGTGGGAATCAAGCTGTTAATCTTTTTATTAATGAGCGTTTAAATCCGCAGCCCATTTCGCCGAGAACTAAAAATCCGCAGATTTTAACTAGCTCAAGCTATATCTTACCTACTTTGGGGCCTTCTGCTCTATCTTCAATTAAATATCCTTTTTCTTTTAATCTCTGCCTAAGAATATCTGCCTCTACCCAGCGCTTGTTTTTTCTCATTATTTCTCTTTCATTGATAATATTCTGAATATTTTTTGGAATAGATATTACTTCCTCTTTTATATTTTTAATACCTAAACCGAGAACTTCATCAAATTTTTCAAGAAGCATATGTTTTTTCTCATGGTCAAAGTTAAAATCATCTATTGAATGCCAGACGACTTGCAATGCTTTAGGAATGTTAAGATCGTCATTTACTGCTTTAGTAAATTGTTTTATATATTTTTGGGTTTCATCTTTTCCCTTTAATTTATATTTTTTTATTTCAATAATTCTTCTTTTCAAGTGTTCGAAGGCATTTTTTGCAGCATCTAAGTTTTCAAAGCTAAAATATAATGGTTTTTTGTAATGTGTCTGCAGGCATAAGTAACGATAGTGCATAGGATTGTAGCCTTCTTCTTTTAAATCTAGCAGATTTATAATATTACCATCTGATTTTGACATCTTTTTATCTTTCATGTTAAGAAAACCTGTATGAATCCAATAATTTACGAATTTTTTTTCTGTAGCCGCTTCTGATTGCGCTATTTCATTTGTATGGTGGGGGAATATAAGGTCTTGTCCTCCTGTATGTATATCTATATGTTCTCCGAGAATTTTCATAGACATTGCTGAGCATTCTATATGCCAGCCAGGCCTGCCTTTTCCGAAAGGAGCATTCCATAAGATATTTCTATCTTCAAGGGTATTAAATTTCCAGAGAGCGAAGTCCTGAATAGATGATTTATCATATTCGTCAGAAATAATTCGCGCTTTCGTTTTATTTATTTTTTGTAAATTAGCTAATTTTCCATATTTTTTGAATTTACTAATAGAGAAATAGACCCCATCTGAAGTTTTATATGCATACCCCTTTTTAAGTAGTTTTTCTATTATAACTATCATATCTGAAATTGATTCTGTTGCTCTAAGAATATTGGTTGGAGAAATTATATTTAGCTCTTTTGTGTCATTGAGTAAAATAGATTCATATTTTCTCGTTAATTCCTTTAGCGGGATATTTTCTTCTTCTGACGCTTTTATTGTTTTATCATCTACATCTGTGATATTCATTACATGAGTTACTTTATATCCTAAATATATTAAAGAGCGTTTGAGAATATCATTAAAGATATAAGTTCTTAGATTTCCTATATGGGCATAATTGTAGACAGTCGGACCGCATGAGTACATTCCTACAACGCCTTTTTCAATGGGCTTAAAAATCTCTTTTTTTCTTGTTAGAGTATTGTAGATTTTTAACATATAATGAAATAGTAATCAGGGGTTTTAAGGTTTGTGTCGTGCATCTTATTTCTCATATAGTTCTTCGCTGTCTTTAGTTCATACAGAACTAAATAGTCATCGAATTCACTGGCTTCAAAGCCAAAGATTTCTTGCGGAAGGATTAAAAACTTGAACAGATAACGAGTTGCCAAGGATTATGTGGGGAATCAGGACGCACATCATTCAAGAAGCCTTGCCCTTTAGGGCAAGGAGTACTTCACTTAAGTTAGCTAAAAACTCTAATGTATTGATTATTAGATAGTAACAAAATAGAAAGATTTAAATAGTCTAAATCATATTAAGAATAATGAAATACAAAACTTTGAAGGATTATCTTGAAGATACTGTTGCAGGAATAAATATAAATCCAAGAAAATCGCCGTTTATAGAAAACTTTCTTAAAGAACAAACTATTGAGGATTTTGTAATAGTTCCTGCCCAAAATGAAGAATTAATAGAAGAAGATTTAATACGTAACAAAGTCGCCAAATATTTCTCAGAACAGAAAAGATCATACAGCGTATATCATCCTGAAAGAGGGACTGAGATATTTAATAATAATGGCGATCTTCCAGAATTCTACGTTAATATAACTTATTCCTCTGATAACATAAAAATAAGCGTAATGGACGCATATCAAGATGAAAGTGAAGAAGGGGAAACGAGCTTAGCGGCATAAATATTATTTTTTTGGCTCTTCATTTTTTAAAACAGCAATTTCATCCAGCACTTTTAATTCTCTAGAAGAAAGCAAATCATCATGCTTGTGAAATTGCAGAATCTGTTTTTTTGAAATGTCAGAATATAAATATTTAACATCTTTCAATCTTCTGTCAAACATAATTCCAGGCAATGCAATGGCTATCTCTTGACTTTCAGATACTTCATGAAGACTTGTTTTATCCAGCTGTAAAGATTTAATGCGCGCGACCTCTTCACCTTTGTCATCAAGCAGAAGAATTCCAGTCTTTGCCTTTCCGGCAACAACTCTAATTCCAAAAATTGCAGGATTTGAATTTCTAAAAATATGCGAATGAAGAATTTCAAGCTTGCACAAAGATGCCAAGCCAATTATCTTTTCTTTCCGTAATTCAGCATCTCTTTTTTCTCTCCACACTTTCAAATCTTCAATCAACTTATATACCACTTCATTCATAATAACCTTAATATTTAGGGGAGCTTCTGCATCTTCCTCAATCCCTATATTAAATCCAAGAATAACAGCATGTAAAGGTTCAATATCTAAATTCGCTTTCGCCGCAACTATATCAGACTTCGAGATATTTCCTATGCCTGCTCTGACAACTTTCACATGCTCCTGGCGTAGTAGAATAAGAAGAGCTTCCAAACTGCCTAAAGAATCCGCTTTCACAATAATGCCTTGCTTATCTAAAGCAAGAACATGCGCAATATCTTTCTTAAATTGATTTTTAACATGAGAAGAATCTCCTTTGATTTCTTGAAAAGGCATTCCAGGCTGTATTGGAGCATCAGCTGCAAGCTGTACTCTCGCCCCAGTTGCTGCCCTTAATTGAGAGACATAAATATATTTTGTGGAAAGAGGTAGAATCTCACTGAGACAGCGTACTTTAGCAAGAATAGGTTCATCAAAACTAGCAACCATAAGCTGGTCTCCTTCATTTAAAATCCCATCATAAAGAATAAGCTCTACCCAAATTGCCCCGCGGTCTTTTTTTACTTCCAATATAACTCCCTTTGCCTCTTCAGAAGTCTTCAATCTATCTTTCAAAAATTTCTGGCAAATACCACAAAGTACAAATAGAAGTTCAGAAATTCCTTCTTTCGTGCGCGCAGAACACGGCACCAAAGCAACTTCACGCGTAAAATCCTTTACTTCATCATAAAGAGAAGAATCAAATCCATGCTCTTTCAAAGAAGCCTGAAAAATCAAAAGAGCCTCATCAAATTCTTGGCGAGTATGGTTTGCTTGTCCTTCCAATGATTCTCTCAATGACCCCTCTCTTTTCCTCCATCCAGAAATATTATCAATTTTGTTCAAAGCAATTAAAAAAGGCGTCTTATGCGCTTTCAAAATCTGAAAAACCTCGGCGGTCTGGGGTTTGATGCCTTCTTTAATATCCACAACTACAATAGCTAAATCCGCAAGACTTCCTCCTCTTCTGCGTAAATTAGTAAAAGCAGCATGCCCCGGCGTGTCTATAAACAAAAATCCAGGAATATCAATTTTTACTTCTTCCTTATTAATTAGTGGACACATTTTGTAAATCTGCTCAGATGGATATTTGCTAAAACTAATCTTCTGCGTAATCCCGCCAGCCTCAAGTTCTTGTAAAGAAGTCTCTCTAAAACAATCAAGAATAGAAGTCTTTCCATGATCTACATGCCCGCATATAGTTACTATAGGGGCGCGTAGATGATTCTCCGAAGTTTGATTTTTTTTGTTCATGGTTACTTCCTAGCATGAACTATCTATCAAGTGAGTATTTAAAAATCTGTTGAAAAGAAGAGATAATCAAAAGTTCGATAATTATCACTCTACATCTATCATCCCTTTATAACTGCCAAAGGCTTAAGTCTTGCAACAAGCATTCCAATCCCAAGTTCATCGCTTACTCTTGCGACTTCATCTATATCTTTATATGCTTCAGGAGCCTCTTCAATCATTCCTTTTCTACTGTACGATTTAACAACCACATTTTTCAATGCAAGTTCTTTCTGGATATTCTCTAATTTTATATTCTTTATTGCATATGCCCTTGACAGTATCCTTCCGGCTCCATGGGCAGTCGAGCCGAATGATAATTTTTCGGCTTTTTTCGTGCCAACTAAAACATATGAAAAAGTCCCCATACTTCCTGGAATAAATATAGGGCAGCCAATTTCTCGGTAAATTTCAGGAATTTCTTTTCTTCCCGGACCAAAAGAGCGAGTAGCTCCTTTTCTATGCACGCACAGCATATTTATCTCTCCTTCAATCTCGTGCTCTTCAAATTTTGCAATGTTATGCGCGATATCATAAACTAAATCTATTTTTATTTTATTAAAATACTTTTTTAAAGTCTTTCTTATTTGATAAGTTATCAGCTGGCGATTGGCAAATGCAAAATTAGCAGCTGAAGCCATAGCTGATTGATAATCTTTTCCCAACTGAGATTCAATAGGAGCGCAGGCAAGTTCTCTATCTGGAAGATGTTTGAATCCGTATTCTTTTTCCATTTTATGGATATAATCTGAAGCAGTTTGGTGCCCTAGTCCTCTGCTTCCAGAATGAATCATAATCGCAATCTGGCCATTTCCCCAAATTCCAAAAATTTTTGCTGTAGTTTTATCAAATATACTCTCTACTTCTTGTATCTCAAGAAAATGATTTCCAGACCCAAGACTGCCAAGCTGAGAGCGTCCGCGAGCCTTTGCTTTTTGAGATACTTTTTTTGCATCTGCTCCAGATATACATCCTTCATCCTCAGTTCTTTCTATATCCTCTTTAGTAGCATATCCTTTTCCAACAGCCCATTTTGCTCCTTTCTCAAGCACTTCATTTAGTTCCTCATCAGATAACTTAAATTCGCTTTCTTTTCCAACACCTGCAGGCACCTTATTAAATAAATCATTTATTACTGCCTCTCGTTTTACGAGAAATTCGTCTTTTTCAAGATTAGTTACTAGCAATCTAACTCCACAATTTATGTCATATCCTACTCCGCCGGGCGAAATTATTCCATTTTTCAAATCAAAAGCGGCAACACCCCCTATCGGAAAACCATACCCCTGATGAGCATCAGGCATTGCGATAGAATTCTTGACAATTCCAGAAAGATGCGCTACGTTCTTAATCTGTTCAATAGTCTTCCCATCTTTTTTTATACTTTCAATAAGCTTTTCAGAAGCAAATATTACTCCCGGAACAATCATATTATTAGTTCTTTCAATCTCCCAAGTGTTCTTATCAATTTTTTTTAGCATTTTCTATAAAAATAGAAGATGCAAAGGTTTAAAAATAGTATTGTTGAGCATATATCTCATCTTAAATAAATTATCATGTCAGAAATGCGGTTCAAACCGCGCCCTTTAGGGCGCTGCATTTCTGAGCATCCAAAAAACGAGCGCCCATCACAAACCTCGCCTTTTAAGGCGAGGTGGCGCATCGTTTTTTTGATAACATAGAAAAATGAACAGAGAATTCGTTCGTATAGCTTTGGAAAAAACACTTGTTTTAGAAGGAACCGTATATCATGAAGCTGCACTTATAGTTGACGAAGTAATAAAAAAAGTCTATGGGCCTTCTGTTCCAGCATACCAACAGGACTATAATAAAAAAAGAATCTTTCTAAATAATATAGGTTTATCTGAATTTACAGAATTCCGCATGTCTTTTCATGAGAGGCCTTCATCATATGGGGCATTAAATGATTAGAGGTCTACACATCTAGTACTGCCAATGCTTCCCACTTGCCATCTTTTTTCTTTATTTCCATCTCTGAGTAAGTAGCAGCCTTAATATGCTGAAGATGATACTTTTCAGCATTATCTCCGTAAAGCTCAGCCATTAGATTATTTCCTCTTACATTTACTAAAGCTTTAGATACAACAAAATTCTCAGCATCAAGCAGATACAGTAATTCATCAATATATGAATATAACAAAGACTCTTTGTCTCTTCCCTGCAGCTGAATCACTCTACCAATTGTCGAGCCTATTTTCATCCCCCCACCCAAATAATCAGCCACTGCCTTTGTGACATTTTCAAATAATTCATTTATAGTATCTCCAAAAGCTTGGAATTTAATATCTGCTGTATGAGGCAGAAAAACAAATGGCGGTTTCATCTAAAAACAAAGACAGTGCCTTTTAAAAAGTTTTATAAACATTATTAATTTCACGATGCAATGAGAATAGGAGAAACTTTGGCTATTTTCTTTTTGTTAATAGGAGCAGGATTTGGAATTTACATAATGTTTGAGGAAATAAATAAAGAAACAGTAAATTTCAAACCTGTGGCTCATGAATCTATTAAAGTAGAAAATATACAAAAAGCAGTGCAATTCTATCCAAAGATGCGTTATGTTAATAGTACAATCAGCTATAGTATAGACTCTTCCTGCAGTGTAGAAAAACAGAGCGAGGTTGTTAATGCTTTATCAATTATCTCAGAAAAAACAGTGCTCGCTTTTGTACCCAAAGGGGAAGATTCAGAGTTGAAGATTCTATGTTCCGAAGTCTCGCATCCGGCTGAACAAAACAGGCACTTTATTGCCGGAGAAGGGGGCCCAACTATAGTATTAAACACATCTATTTATTATATAATCAAAGAAGGAAAGATATCACTATTTAAATCCCACTCTTGCGATTCTCCGATTATAGCACTTCATGAAATTCTGCATGCTCTAGGTTTCGATCACACATCAGATACTAATAGCATAATGTATCCAGTAACAGCTTGCAAACAGTCATTAGATCAAGGAATAATAGACACAATAAATGAAATATATTCAGTAAAACCTCTTCCAGACATAGCATTAACAGAATTAACAGCCAATAAAACTGGGCGGTATTTATCATTTAAAGTTACTGTATCTAATATCGGGTTGGTTTCAGTAAAAGATGTAGAATTGTTGGTTATGACAGACAATGTTGAAATCAAAAAGTTCGATATAAATGAATTAAATATTGCAGAAAGAAAAAGTCTGAATGTAAAAAATCTAAAAATACCTGAAGACACACAAAAAGTCTCCTTTGTTATAAATCTCTTAGATAACAGTGCAGAGATATCAGAGGACAATAATAAAGTAGACCTTTTTGTATCAAGTGCCTTGGCATGATGTCAGAAATGCGGTTCAAACCGCGCCCCTCAAGGATTGAGTATCCTTGACGGCCGTCAAGAACCGTAGTT
>CAZOCP010000017.1:0-14545 GCA_964578345.1 Candidatus Woesearchaeota archaeon | reverse complement strand
AATTATAAAAAGAAGATTAATAACTATTATTGTAATTGTGTATAGAAGACATGTTTAATTTTCATGATGTCAGAAATGCGGTTCAAACCGCGCCCCTCAAGGATTGAGTATCCTTGACGGCCATCAAGAACATAGAGTTCTTGAGGCTTTAGTGCTGGGGACTTTTTAATCTTTTTATTCAAAATAAGATACTTAAGATATTTAAAACCTATAATCATATAATTTTATGGAACTAAGAAAGTTAAGTATAGTTATCCCAGTATATAATGAAGAAGGAAATATAAAGATATTATTAGAAGAAATAAATGTAACTTGCTCTAGAATGGTTCAAAAAAAAGAAATTGAATCTTATGAAGTCATATTTGTGAATGACGGGAGCACAGATAAAACACAACTTGTATTGGAATCTTTTTTAAATAAGCGGAAAGGAGAAGTAAGAATTATCGAGTTCAGAAAAAATTTCGGACAAACCGCAGCCCTAAAAGCAGGCTTTTCTATCGCAAAAGGAGATATTATAGTAACAATGGACGGAGACTTGCAAAACGATCCTGGAGAAATTCCTATCTTGCTTAAAAAATTAGATGAGGGGTATGATGTTGTTTCAGGATGGCGCCATGATAGAAGAGACGCCCTAAGCAAAAAAGTATTTTCTAAAATAATAAATGCGCTTAGGAGAAAAATGATTGGAGACGAACTTCATGACTATGGATGTTCTTTAAAGATATATAAAAAAGAGTGCATAAAAGATCTGCAGCTATTTGGAGAGTTGCATAGATACATTACTGCATACTTATTTATTAAAGGATACAAAATCGGAGAAGTTAAAGTAAATCACCGCCAGCGCCACGCCGGCATAACAAAATACAGATTCAATCGGGGCATAAATGGACTTCTCGACTTGTTTTACTTGAAATTTTGGTCAAGTTTTTCTGACAGGCCCCTACATTTTTTCGGGCGCCTGGGAATTTATCAATGGTTATTAGCAGCATTTATCTGCATTGAACAGATTATTAAAGCGCTGATTGTGAAAGAGTTGACTCTCGGCCCTCTTTTAGCTCTTGCCTCTTTATTAGTAATGACCGGTCTGTCATTCATAATATTTGGATTTCTTTATGAAATAATGGCTAGAACTTATTTCAAGGATGAAAATACTTATTCAATTAAGAGTATTAAGTAAAGTGTATGGGGTTTTGCGAAGTTTTTGCCCTCGAGAATTTCGACCTCGTGAGGATTTTCCCATATGGCTAAAAAGTCATGTGGCGGGCCTATCTTGCTGTAGATTATTATGTCCAAAAACATTCAAATAATAGTAATACTCATTCCAATAATTAATCGACTATTTAGAAGGATTAATTCTAATATCATAATCTCTTTTAGTTAGACGGTGAGTTATTCCAATAGATTCATTATCAAAATATCTAATTATTCCAGATAAATCTGTCAAAGGATGATAAAAAGATAGTTCTAATTTGCCTTCACAAGGCTCAATAGAAATTTTAATACCCTCCTTAATAGAAACTTCAACTTTTCTGGCTCCGTTATTTTTAGAGATAATATCTTCAAGATTGCGCAGTTCCTGCTGAAGAAATCTTTTTTCCTCATCATTTCCAGCAATAAATGCTGGCTCAAAGAATTTGTATAAATTATCTTCAGTCATTATATTATCAAAAAGAGGTGTTTTTAAAACTATGTCTCAAATAAAATGCTCTGGCTGAGGAAAATCTATCTTTTTAGAGCTTAATTCATTCTCAATAACTACTCTTTCTTTTCTTATCATGGGGATACTGGGATTTTAACCCAGATTGCTAGCTCCCAAAGCTAGAGTCATAAACAGGTTAGACCATATCCCCGTAAAAAGAAAAACATATAGGGGGTTTTTAATTCTTTGCCAAAGAATTAAAGAAGCCTTTCTTGCTTTAATAAAGAATCCAAGCAATTTATTATAGAAAGCATGAATTCGATAATAACATTATTTCTTCTTATCTTTTTTAGGCTCTTCTTTCTTTACTTCTTCTTTCTTAGCTGCTGCAGGAGTAGCAGGTTGTCCAGGCGCAGGCGCAGCTCCGGCGCTAGGCGCACTTGCACTAGCAGCAGCTTTAGCAGCTTCTTCAGCGGCTTTAGCTTCTTCCAGTACCTTTTGCTCCTTATCCTGCCTTTCTTTCAGGACATCAAAGAATTCTTTTAGCTGTTTGACTTTTTCAGCAGACGCAGAAGTTATTTCTTCACTAATCTCCTTATTATAGTTGCCAGAATCTATTTCTTTTTCAATTTCTTTAGCTTCTTTATTATCAATCAGCACTCCTAAAGAAACACAAGTTCCAACAACTAATTTAACTGCTGATTTCAAACCTTTCGCAAGTAAATTTGTCTGCTTTGTTTTTGCAATGCTTACTACTCTTTCAAAAGCAAGATTGCCTACTTTAATCTTCCCAGCCTGACCAGAACCCTTTTCAAGCCCCAGTTCTTTTTTTATTAGTTCAGCAACAGGCGGAGAAAATACTTTAATAGAGTACACTTTAGTTTTAATATCTACATCAAGCTCAACAGGAACTTTTGTTCCCTTGAAGTTTTCTGTTGCTTTATTTACATCAGTGATTACCTTACCAAGATTTATTCCCAATGGTCCAAGCTGTTGAGCAATGCTAGCATCAGGTTTCATGCTTGCTCCTTCAATTAGTAATTTTACGATCATATTTAAAAAATAAGCTCTTCTTCATTTACAATATTTTTTTTATCTTCTTCAGACGGTTTCTCTTCGCGCCTTATTACCTTGACATTATCCATTTTTACTGTAACTGGAATAGGAACAGAAGCTCCTAACAAAGACACAACAATTTCTCCTTTTTGTTTGTCTATTCTAGTGACTTTTGCCTTCTCATTCTTGAACGGTTCTGTGATCATCTCAACAATATCTCCAACTTCAATATGATAATCCTCTGCTTTAGGTTCAATCATATTTTTAATTTCATCATAAGAAACAGTTTTTCCAATTATTCCTTTTACATATGGAAGATTGAATGCTGCCTCCTCAACCGATTCTCTATCTTCAGCCTCCATAATCAAATATCCCTTTAGTCCATGAGGCCTAGCTAATGCATATACTTGCAGATTCTTTTTCTTAGTGCGCTCGCTCATCATAGTCATTGCGCGTTCTTCTTTATTGCTGGCAACTTTTATTATGAATATCATATAAATCTCGGCTACTCCATGAATCTAAAGAAGTAGATAAATCCTGCAGATAAAATGACTTTTTAAACATTTCTTTCCTTAGGGCGTGTCTAATAAATAAGTTCATCTTATAATCAGCACAAAAAGCCATAGAATTATAATAGACAAGATTGTTAATATCAATCCTGCTTTTATCATCTCTCTAATTTTTAAATAGCCAGTGTTATATGCCATTGCATTCGGAGGAGTTCCTATTGGTAGTAAGAAGTCAAATGATACTGCAATAGCTACTGTAATTGCAAGAAGAGCGGGCTCAATTCTTAATGCATTAGACAAAGGTATTACGAGCGGGATAATTATTGCTGCAACTGCCGTATTCGAAACAAATGCACTCAAGCCGACTATAATCACAATCAAGCTTAAGATTATTATCGGGGCGCTGCCTCCCCCGATTATTCCTTCTATCGATGAGACAATAGTTTGAGCAAAACCAGTTTTAGCGACCGCCTCTCCCAACACCAATCCGCCGCCGAACAATATTAAGACAGACCAGCTTAATGTATTAATATCTTTTTCATCCAAAATGCCGCACAAAAATAATAAAATTCCAGCCCCCAGTGCAACAATCGCACTGGATACATTATGTATTGGTTCTGTCAGCCAGAGAAGGATAGTAATCGAGAATATTGCAAGAAAGATTTTATCTTTGCGCGTCGTCGGAGTTTTCTTCAGAGCAGAAACATTGACTTTGCTGATTTCTGGTTTATATAATAATACAAGAGTAAAATAGCACACGATTACAAGGATTATTGTTATTGGTAGTCCATAGGACATCCATTCAATAAAACTTATGCTTGAGTTGGTAGATCTTTCAATAATGCCGGCAGCCAAGGCATTCGGAGGAGTTCCGACAAGGGTTCCAATGCCTCCTATGCTTGTTCCATAAACAATTCCTAAAACAACTGCCTTTGCATATTTTTCTGCCTTTATTTTTTGAAGAACTGCCAAACCAATTGGAAGCATAATTGCTGCCGCCGCAGTATTTGCCATCCACATAGACAAAAATGCTGTGCTTGCAATAAGTGCAAAAAGAAGTAATTTTGCATTATGTATTTTTGGCAGCAGCCAATTTACAAATCGATAATCAAGCTCGCATTTTCTAAGGGCGCGCGCAATAAGCAGACTGCCTAAGAAAAGAACAATTATGGGATCAAAAAATGGATTTAAAGCTTCCTTAGTTCCTAAAACTCCAAATAGCACTAAAAATATAGGAATTATCATCGAAGTCACAAATAGAGGAATAGCATCAGTTATCCACAAAGAGCCTGCAAGAACCATTATCGAAAATACTACCCGTTGTTTATTTGGAAGTTCGTCAAAAACAATAAAAACAGTTAATGCTAAAATTATAGAAACAATAATCCAGATAATACTAACCTTCTCATGATGTCTCTTTGCTTCTTTAAACGGCATGATATTCCTCTCTTTTGTTTTGGCTGACTAACATCCTTTAATATGAAAAGATATTTGTTTATATTCTTTTCTTGACATAAAATTTGTAAAAAAGAGAATGAATATCAGGCTAAACATTTAAAAAGCTTTTTTTGCATCACATTTTACTTAAAATGGTAGAGAAAGAAACAAGTTTAAAGAAGATTCAGCGTTTGACAAACAAACAGGAGAACATCAGGAATATAGCAACAAGCGCGCATATACATCATGGAAAAACCGCTTTTACTGATAATCTTTTAGCGGCTGCTGGCTTAATGGCGACTAAAAATGCTGGAGACCTTGAAGAGGGCATGACCACTTGGCAGCATACTGATGAGCAGGAGCGTTTGATGACGGTAGATGCTGCAAATGTTTCTATGGCCCATGAATATCAAGGAAAAGAATATCTGATAAATTTAATAGACACACCAGGGCATGTCGACTTTGGAGGAAATGTAACGCGCGCAATGAGAGCTATCGACGGAACTTTCGTCCTTTTATGTGCTGTAGAAGGCATAATGCCTCAAACAGAGACTGTCCTGAAGCAAGCTCTGAGAGAAAGAGTAAAGCCTGTTTTATTCATTAATAAAGTAGACCGCTTAATAAAAGAGCTAAAACTGACTCCAGAACAAATGCAGCAAAGATTTACAAAATTAATAAATGATTTCAATAATTTAATTATGCAAATAGCTGAAGAAGAGTACAAGGAAAAATGGAAAGTGAATGTTACTGATGGAAGTGTAGCATTCGGCTCTGCCAGAGAAAACTGGGCATTATCCATTCCATTTATGAAAAAGAAGAATATTAGTTTTAAAGATGTATACAAAATTTATGATATTGATGAAGAAGCGCGCAAAAAATGGATCTGGGAAAAAGCCCCCTTGCATGAAGTAGTTTTAGATATGGCGGTTAAACATCTGCCAAATCCAGTTCAAGCTCAGAAATACCGAATTCAGAAAATATGGAAAGGAGATATCGACAGCAAATTTGGAAAAGACTTGATAACATGTAACAAAGATGGAGAAGTAGCCTTTATAATTACAAACATAGTTATTGAGCCGCGCTCTGGAAAAGAGATCGCAGCAGGCCGGCTTTATTCAGGCACGATAGTAAATGGCATGGAAGTTTATGCAAACAATGCAAAAAGAAAATATCGAATACAGCAAGTTCTAGTATATAATGGAATCAAACCAGAACAGATGGAAAAAGTTTCAGCAGGAAATGTATTGGCAATTACTGGCTTGAATGTGGATGTCGGAGATACAATTACTCTTAATGAGCAGATGCCATTTGAAGAGATTAAACACATTTTCCAACCAGTAATTACTAAGTCTATTGAAGTAAAAAAATCTGCAGATTTGCCCAAATTAATTGAAGTTCTAAGAAGAGTTGCGAAAGAAGACCCAAGTATAAAGATTGAGATTAATGAAGAAACAGGAGAAAATCTTCTCTCAGGGATGGGGGAGTTGCATCTAGAAATTATAGAGGGCAGAATTAAGAGTGAAAAGGGACTGGATGTGAAAATGGGTTCACCAATAGTAGTATACAGAGAGAGCATTGCCAAAGAAAGCACTGAAGTAGAAGTTAGAACTCCAAATGGCCATAACATTTTATTTTTAAGTATGGAGCCTCTTGAAGATGAAGTATATAACTCAATAGAAAAAGGAGAGTTGCCGGAGATGCGCTTAAAGAAGAAAGCAGAAGAGGTCTGGAAAAAACTTTCTAATTTGGGAATAAGCAATGACGAAGCAAGGCAGTATCAAGAAATATACAAAGGCAACGTCTTCCAAGATGGGACTAGAGGAGTTGTTTTATTGGGAGAAGTAATAGAATCAATAATTGATGGTTGGAGATTAGTTGTAGACGGGGGTCCTCTTGCAAAAGAGCCTTTAATGAAAACAAAGTTTATTCTCCAAGATATAAAAATCCATGTGGATAATGTTCATAGGGGGCCAGCGCAGATTTATCCTGCTATCCGTTTAGGAATGTTTGAGGCAATGAAGAAGGGCGGAGCAGTTATTCTCGAGCCAATCCAAACACATCTTATCGAGGCGCCTGTTGAATTTATGGGGGTAGTAACTAACTTAGTTGGAAGCAAAAGAGGAGTTTTAATAGATGTTCACCAAGAAGGCAATGACGTTTTTATCAAGGCAAGGATACCTGTAGCTGAGATGATAGGATGGAGCAATGATCTTAGAAGTTCAACAGAAGGTAGAGGAGTAAGCAGTCTAATTGACCAGCATTTCCAGAAGCTGCCTTCAGAACTCCAATTTTCTATTATAAGAAAAATAAGAGACAGAAAAGGCCTTGCTGAAAATCAATAAAACTTTAATTTTATTACATGGAGAAACATTTAACTTTTTTGGAATATGCTTTTCTACGGAAGCAGTTATTGGAAAGACTAAGCAAGTCACCAGTGTATATAAATAATATTGCAGAAATTTTGGACCCTAATCCTATTTTAGTAACTGGCTCTGTAGTGTACGCATACCCTAAAGTTTTGAATAACATGTTTGCAAATATTGTTGGAGGATGGCGGAGAGATGAAAACTTTGGTGCATATCAAGAACCATTTGACAAAGTATTGCATGAACTTGAAATTCCTCATGAAGTTGCTGAAAAATTAAATAGAGCTCTTATGCGGCGTACACTCTCAAGAGAAAAATACCGATTGCTTTCCCCTATTGCAGCATCCGTCTATCGCAAACTTAGATCGTATGGTTTGACACATTTAGAAGTTGTTAGATAAAAGGGTTTTTATTTCCGCTTTTCCTTGTAAACACATGAAAAAGAGCGAGATTAAAGTTAAGCAGCCTAAAAAAATAATTTTTTTTATTCTGATATTTTCAGCTATTATTTTGTCGTTAGTATTAATTTATCCAAATATTGATAAATATATATACTATACATCAAATAATCTGCAAAACTCCTCTGCGACATATGTTGTAAAATTATTGACCGAACTTGGAAATACTACAGCGATATTCATTCTTACTTTAATAATCATCGTTTTTCTAAGCCATAGAAAAAATTACCGGGCCCTCTCATTCTACTTAAGTGTGATTATTGCTGGCTTGATAATTAATCCTTTACTGAAAGAAATTTTCGCACGTTTAAGACCGCCCGGAACAGGCGCTTTGGGATTTGCATTTCCAAGCGGACATGCCACGACGGCCGCAATAGCATTTTGGGCTCTTTTTATTATTCTTCTCCCCAAATACCGAAAAACTGCTTTTATATTTTTATTTATTCCAATAATAGTAGGATTAACTAGAATTTACTTAAAAGCTCATTGGTTTAGTGATATAGCAGGCAGTTTTCTAATATCTGCAATAATACTTTTAACAGCCCATCATTTATTTTATGAAAATGCTCTAAGCAAAATTAGAAATATCAAAAGTCCTTGAGTTTTAAGCCGAGGTATACGCAAGGATTTTTTGATATCTCAAACTATCCATAATGAATATATGAGAAATTTACAACTACCTCTGTTTATTTATATGGAGCTGCAAAAATCCGCAGGGTTTTGCTCAGCTGCACTCTCCTCCCTGTACTATTTTTTGGTTGTTGTACTATCCTATGCATTATGGAAAACGCAATATTTAAGTCATAGGCTTCATTACACCCTCTATTTGACATGATTTCATCTCCTTCAGTTAATTAAAGTAGGTGAAACCTCCTTATAAAATTATCAGACAGACCTTATTTATTAGATACGCTCGCACTGTCGGAAGCTTTAAAAACTATCGCTTCGCAGGTAAAATATGCTTATTCCAGTTCGCTGCTTTGGATGTGGAAAGCCCATCGGGCATTTATGGGAAGAATATAAAAGAAGATCCGACTCTGGAGAGTCTGCTGGAAAAGTTCTTGATGAGCTTGGATTAGAAAGATATTGCTGCAGAGCCGCCTTATTGGGGCACGCGGATATGCTTCCTGAAATAATAAAATTCAAGAAATCTTAAATTTATTCTTGTTTTTACAAATATTACAAATTATTGTTTTGTGAGTCTTAGACACTCTAATAGAACCTTTCAATTGAGATAAGCATTTCTTGCAAAATAATTTTTTATATTGTTTTAAATTAATTCTGTGCTTCATCGCAAGGCGCTTTATTTTTTTAGCGCTTGCTTGTGTAAATTGAGGATGCTGAAAAAATTCAGCAATTTTATTTTCTGCTTCTGTTTTAGAAAGATGTTTTCTCATTAGAAATAAAGAAATTTAAAGTTTATATTTCTTATGTCAGGAATGCGGTGAAAACCGCGCCCCTCAAGGATTGAGTATCCTTGACGGCCGTCAAGAACCGTAGTTCTTGAGGCTTTAGGGCGCTGCATTCCTGAGCACAAGAGAATTTCTATCTGAAATTCTCTGTTCAGAAAAATCCCTGTGATTTTTCTGCATCCAAATCTCGAGAATCTCCGATTCTCGATGACACTCAAGGACTTCGTCCTTGATGAAACGAGTGCCTATCACAAACCTCGCCTCATCAAGAATTTCCAATTCTTGACTGCCATCGAGGACAAAAGTCCTCGAGGTTTAAGGCGAGGTGGCACATCGTTTCACTAAGAACTTTTAGTTCTTAGGTGCGCTCAGGAATCTTCGATTCCTGACGTTTTGATTATATAAAAAATAAACGAAGACAGCATCGGTGCTTCGCCTCTGTTGGGAGACTACCACAGCCGACGTATTCAGCTTGACTTCTGTGTTCGGAATGGGAACAGGTATTTCCTGAATACTGTGACCGTCTTCGATTATTTAATAAAAATTGAATTTAAAAAGATTTCTATAGCTGTGCATTGTTAACTTAGAGGTTGGTATTAACATGTTTTATGGGTTCTTGGCTATTCTATTGCTCTAATCTTGATGCTCTAAAGCAAATTTACAATTTGGGAATTCTTTATGCAACTAATTATTAATATTTTATATTACTATTTATCTTTTTTATTAATAGTAAAATAATCTCTATAGCCTTCTGCTTGCATTCTAAATAGCTTAGAATACTTACCATTTTTTCTCTGTAATTCATGATGGCTTCCCTCTTCAACTATTCTCCCTTTTTCTATTAATTATCCAATATACCAATAAACGAATGCTTTTCCATGTTTCCTTGATTTAACCTTTCCAATTTTCTCTAACTTTCTCAAGCAATTACCAATCCTGCTATACAAAGTAGGCAAGCCCTTTTTCCATGACGAAAAAGATTTATTATCAATGTCTTCTTTTTTAACATTGAAGACATCAACCATCAATCCAGCAATAGTGTATGCATTTTGTTTATCTTTTCTTAATGCTTCTTCAACTTTACTACAAACATCTTCTTTCTCTATGTTTTGAATTGGTATTTTGATTTTTATAGCCATTTCTACCTCCTTACATTTATTTTATTAATGTATTAAATGTAATTAATGTATTAAATGTATTGAAGTATTTAAACCTTTCGTTTTTAAGAAAAATAAAACTTCAATTGTAATAAAAATCCTGCCAAGACAAATAAAAATCCAATTATATTCCATTGATGTTTAGGCGGGGTAAAACCATATCTTACTATCATGCTATTCAGCTTTATTTTCCATTTCAATGTTTGAGTATTCTTATAAAAAGGTCTCCAACCTTGCCACCAATATCTTTTCCACCATTCCTTTTGATTAAAAATTCTTTGATGTGGATAATCAATAATAGCTACCAAAGTTAAGGTAAAAACACCAACAATATCAAAAATCAATCCTAAAACAGCTAAATTAATTTCCATTAGATATTAATGGTTTACCTATTTAAAATACCTCCTTTACCAACCGCTTACTTTACAATGTACAGCAGCCAAATGGTTTAAAAACCCTGAATTTCTTTCTGGAAGATATTGGCACGTACCAGCTGCAACAAACCTGGAATCACCCGTGCGCTAATTATAATTAAATTATGGCAGAAATGAAGAAGAAAGAAGAAAGTATTATAGAGAAAGCAGAACAGGCTATTGAGAATGTAGAAAAGAAGATTGAAAATATTGCAAAAAAAGTAGAAAAAAAAATTGAAAAAGTAATAGAGTCTGCTGCTGACGAAGCAACTGGCGATAGAGGAAAATTAGTAATTGAATCTGATGAAAAGAAAAAGAGTTCTGGAAAAAAGAAAAATTCTGATGAATTAGATAATAAAGAGAATATTGATTCAAAGGAAGATAAAAAAGCTAAATTTGCCAAGCTGCTTGAAAAAGCTAAGCTGCTTGAAAAATCTGTTGAAGAAGTTAAGGATTTTGACCTGAAAAAGAAAGTTAAACCAGAAGAGGAAGAAGAGAAAAAAGACACTCTTGTCCCAATGGAAGATTATCTAAAATCTTCCATTCATTTAGGAACTAGAGTAATAACGCCAGATATGCGAAAATATGTTTATAGAAGAAGAGCTGACGGTTTAGCTGTTTTTAATACTTCTTTATTAGATGAGAAGATGAAGGAAGGCGCAGCATATTTGTCTAAATTTGCGCCAGAAGAAATTATTGTTATATGTAAAAGAGAGGCCGGATGGAAAGCTGTAAAAAGGTTTGCAGAGATAACTGGAATAAGAGCCTTTACTAAGAAATACCCTGCTGGAATTTTAACAAATACCAGGCTGGAAAATTTCACAGAGGCTTCTTTAATATTTATTTGTGATACTTGGCTGGATAAAAACGCACTTGCTGAAGCAAATAATATAGGCGTACCAGTGTTATCAATCTGCGACACAAATAATTTTACAGCCGGAATCACACAAGTAATTCCGGGAAATAATAAGAGTCCTAAAAGCATTGGAATGATTTTTTATCTGCTTGCTAAATTATATTGTGAAATTAGAAAAATAGATATTGAGGCTCCTCCAATCCAAGAATTTGTTGAAGGCTGGGACGCTCTTGTACCTCCGAAATAAATGCGCTTGATAGTTTTTTGTTTTAGCTGCCGGCTAAGGTTTTCAGGATATTGCTAAAATAGTATTATGTCAAGATTCTTGACGAAAACCTTGGCTTTAAGCCAAGGTTGAATCTTGAGCACAAGAGAATTTCTATCTGAAATTCTCTGTTCAGGAAAATCACAGGGATTTTCCTGCATCCAAACTTCAAGAACTTCGTTCTTGAGGCCTCAAAAACTGAAAGTTTTTGAAGACACGAGCGCCTGTCACAAACCTCGCCTCATCAAGAATTGGAAATTCTTGACTGCCATCGAGGACAAGAGTCCTCGAGGTTTAAGCCGAGGTGGCGCATCGTGTTTTTGATATAATTATCTTTAACAAATCTAATTTGGATGTTTTAGATTTTTATCTGACTTGAGTGGTAAGCAACATTTAATTAGTTAAGATTCGGTTAATTGAGATGGGCGGAAATCTATTTTACAGAATTAAAGAAAAATGTTTTGATCTTGAGGAAAAGATTGAAGATTGTGCACGTCGTTGTATAATAGATCACACTTTGATAACATTTGGAGGATTATTTGCAGGAATTATAGTTGGATCTGCTATATTAACGTCATATAAGTCTTCATTAAATGAAGAAATAAAATACATTCAACCAACAGAACAAAGATATTCGACTAATTATAATTTAAGATAATTTATTCTCGAATCCTCAGAGACTTTAAGCTGAAAATAGAAACAGGACATAAAATAATTTAGATATATCTTGAACTTTTATCTGACTTGAGTGGTAAGCAATATTTAATTAGTATAGATATTTATAGAAATTATGGATCCGGATTTATATGCATATATGGAAAAAAATTTAGATAGATATCAAGATCTTTGTGCTAGACATGCTGATGTTAGCGGCAGATATACTGCCGCGCAGAATAGAAGATTAGATTTACAGAGGACTATTTTTAATTCTCTTAGGCTTTATCTTGATCAGATTATATCGCATTATGACTGCTTTATAGATGAACAATTTCGTGAATATAAAAATGAATTAAGTAACCTTGAAGAGAGGCTTTCCGAAAAACCAATACCAACTCTTAAAGAAATTCCTAAAGAACCTGTTAAACCTGTATCTGAACCTGTTTTTGACAGAATTAAGGCGAAAAATGCACGAGAAAATGCCGGTTTAACACAGAAGAGATTAGGTAATAACTTAAAAGTCTCCGCTGCCTGGGTTGGATTTGTAGAACAAGGAAGAGTTCTATTGAATCTATCAAGCAGTGGAAGATCGGATCCATCAAACAGAGAAAGAGCAAAGAAATATTTATTAGAGTTAAAGAAATTTGGATACAATCCTTATAATTTATAAGAAAGAATTATGATACTCCTTAATTTTTGGAATATGCTAATTTTATAAAAGCGTATTAAATATCTCCTAAAACAATAAAGAGCCTTAAAACTATTGGATACTACAACTCTTATAATTTTCCCATGAGCCAATTTTCACATGAATACGTTGAAAGCATTTCTATTTATGTTGTTGATAATAAGGAATAAAAACCCTATTAAAACTAGAGGAATTTTTGATACTTTTGATCGTAATGAATATTCTCAAAATAACTGCGATTATCTAAAAGAAAAGGGCAAGCCCGAAATACTAATTAAGATAGAATAATTTCTCAGCAGATTTTTAATCTGGATAATAAGAAAAATTTATAACTTATCGTAGCGGACTTAAATAATTCCTCAATGAAGCCACCACTATATTCGAGGAACCTCAAAGCAACTAGGAAATATTTAAGTTCTTTGCTATAATTATCGTCGAGAAATTTATTCTGCAGCAACGAAAGATTTATATACCTCCAGAAGATAAAAAATCTATTACGATGGTAACGAGTGAGTGCCTTATGATATATAGTCATGATGTTGTCTTATTGAGCATTTGACATCGCAACATAAGGTATGATGTATGCGAAAATAGTTTTGGTTCTATACTTCAACAGATAATTAACAAAGTCGTTCAGGAGGATTTGAGTGTTGATGTATTTCTTGTAATATACATCATAAGATTTAGAGTTCTATTGAACTCCTAAAAATTTTTAGAATTTTTAGTCTAAATCCAGTTTATCCTGCTGGCGGCTGCGGCTCTGTGGTTTGCACTTAGACATGCAAGTCTTTTTGCTTCGCAAGAAGTGAAGGGCGAACGGCTCAGTAACACGTAGCTAACCTGCCCTCAAGCCGGTGATACCCTCGGGAAACTGAGGTTAAAAACCGATAGGTGATTTTTTCTGGAATGATTAATCGCTGAAAATTTGCTTGAGAATGGGGCTGCGGCGGATTAGGTAGTTGGCGGGGTAAATGCCCACCAAGCCGACGATCCGTAAGGGCCTTTAGCGAGGAAGCCCTGAGAGGGAGTCTGAGACACTACTCCCAGCCCTACGGGGTGCAGCAGTCGGGAAAATTTTGCAATACGCGAAAGCGTGACAGAGCAAGCCATAGTGCTTTTCCATTAGGAAAAGCTTTTGTGCGATGTAAAAAGTCGTACGAATAAGGACCGGGCAAGACTGGTGCCAGCCGCCGCGGTAATCCCAGCGGTCCAAGTCGCAGCCACATTTGTTGGGTCTAAAACATCCGTAGCTCGCAGTGTAAGTCTTTGGTGAAATCGGGCCTCTTCAGGGTCCGGCGTGCCTAAGATACTGCTCTGCTAGAGACCGGGAGGCGTATTGAGTACGTATAGGGTAGCGGTTAAATGCGTTGATCCTATATGGACTAACAGTCGCGAAGGCGCGATACGAGAACGGTTCTGACAGTGAGGGATGAAGGCTAGGGGCGCAAAGTGGATTAGATACCCATGTAGTCCTAGCAGTAAACACTGCACACTAAACATTGGAGCCTCTTCGAGAGGTTTCAGTGCTGTAGGGAAGCCGAAGAGTGTGCTACCTGGGAAGTATAGTCGCAAGACCGAAACTTAAAGGAATAGGCGGGGGGGTACTACAACGAGTGACGCGTACGGTGAATT
>CAZOCP010000016.1:0-15774 GCA_964578345.1 Candidatus Woesearchaeota archaeon | reverse complement strand
ATAGGCGATATAGGTCTCAAAAAGAGTATTTAGAGTTTAGAGCTAGACAAAGGATCAAAAGAAAGAAAAATAAGGTATTAAGCTCTTTAGTTAAAAAAAGGCTGAAAAAATTAGAAAAGAATCAGTCATGGCTGGCTCAACAGTTAGGTATTACAAGAGCTGCGGTTTCTCTATATGTACTTGGAAAGGCGATTCCTCCACAAAACAAAATAGGAAAATTATTTTCTGTTCTTAAAGTAGAAAATAGGTCTAAGAGCTTAGATGATTTGATTGTATAATTGCTGTGCATACTCTTGAAAACTGAAATAAAAAGTACAAATATAAAATTAAATCTTCGCAAGTTTACCTTGTAAAAATCTCGCAAAGTTTCTTTTCAACTTCTTTTATTTTTTCCTGCTTAACCTTTCCAGCTTTGTAAGCAACTGCTGAGCCTTCAGCAGTAGAAATAATTGAAAGCATTATGAAACTATCTTGTTTCAAGAAACCAGTTTCAAAATCTTTTTTAGTCAGAGAAATCAAATATTCATCTTCTCTTTTGACTGTCGTAATTTGTGCTAAAATAATATTTTGTCCTCTAAGCGTCGCAATGACCAAAGCAGGTCTTTTTTTAGTTGTAGATAAATCTGTGTAAGGAAACGGTAAAATTACAATATCTCCTTTTACAAATCTTTCCATGCTTCTTCATCCTCTTTTGAAAGCCAATTTTTCGCTAAAACTTCTTCGCTCACAAGCATCGCCATCATAGCATCGCTCATACTTTTCTTCATTGGTCTAAGTTCTACTTTATCGCTATATACAATAAGATTAACTTTGGAGCCTTCCTCAAATCCAGCCATAAGTCTAGCTTCCCGGGGTATGCTAATCTGCCCTCTTTCAGTGATTTTAATAGTTCTTATTTCTTTTATTTTTTCTTGCATTTTAACTATTCTTAATAGTAAGATAGGTAAGAAATGGTATATAAATGCTTTGATTTTGAATTTTTATGGTTTATCCAGAAGGTAATGCTGGGGGTTGAGGTATGGATAGTGCACTTTGTCAGAAAATATACTAAATAGCATAAGCAGATTTATAAAAAATCTAATGGATTTTGCACTTTTTTAATCTGTTCAGACGATACATGTGTGTAGACTTGGGTTGTATTTAAAGAAGAGTGGCCTAGCATAGTCTGAATAATTCTTATATCAGTCCCATTTTCCAGCAAATGTGTAGCGAAACTATGCCTTAGAGTATGTGGAGTTACTTTTTTCTGAATGCCTGCCCTATTTTTAGTTCCTTTAATAATTTTCTGAATATTTCTAGTTGACAATGGTTTTTCTTTTGAGAATAAATATATGTTCTGTCTGTCTTTTAAATAAGCTATAAGATCATCAGCAAGTGCTGCTGATAAAGTGAATAATCTGTCTTTCGAACCTTTTCCTTTTCTAACCCATCCTGTTTTTTCAGTTAGATTGATTTCGCTGACTTTTAAATTAACTAATTCTGATACTCTCAACCCCGAAGAATATAATAAAGAAATTATTAGCCTTGATTTTTGAGTGTCGCTTGCTTCAATAAGTTTCTTTACTTCTTCTTTGCTTAATACTTCGGGCAGGCTCTTATCTTTTTTTGGTATTTTTACTTCTGTGAAATCTTTTTTTAGGATTTCTGTGTAAAAGAATTTTAGTGCGGCTGCTGCAAGCATTATAGTATTTCTCGATTTAGCTTCGAATAATGACGATAGATATGATTTAGCATCATCTTGCGTCAGCACTTGGCTGTCTTTTTTTGAGTGAAGCAGGAATTTCTCAACGAAAAAACTGTAGTTTCTAACAGTCATTGGAGAGAGCCCCCTTAACCTCAACTCTGCTTTTAATTGTTCAACTGATTCCATCTTTTTACCAATTAAGATTAAACGAAGCTTTATTTAAATGTTCCCCTTTCTTGATGTCAGGAATGCGGTACAAACCGCGCCCTTTAGGGCGCTGCATTCCTGAGCATCCAAAAAACGAGCGCCTGCAACAAACCACGGCTTTTAAGCCGTGGTGGCGCATCGTTTTTTTGATTATGTTAAGGAACTTGACGAAAAACTCCATACTTTAGTATGGAATTATTTCTTGAACATCCAAAACACGTAATTTCCAATAGAGCTTCGGCGTTTGCTAGTGAGCGGACGCATACGAAGATTTAATGCGTCTGCTATATATCACCACAATCATTTTAAACATCTTTTTCAACCTAAAAATATGGAAGATGAGCAGATATTAAAGATGGCTGTTATTGCAGGAGCCTCTCATGCTTTAAAATGTAAGAGAGAATCAAAATATTCTACAGATGAGGAAATAATACAAAAAGTTACTAAGGCGGCGAAAGATATCATTAGTAAGATTGATAGTGAGGAATAATTTATGGTTAAATCTGTTTCAATTGATGAGAAAGTTAGGAATGTACAACGTATTCTTGACTCTATTGATTTTAACAGGCTTTCTAGAAAGATTGATTGGTCTCTTCAAAGACCTAAGTGTCGTTGTTGGGATAAAGAACGAATATGTGGACATTGGACAAGTTGGTTATGGATGGGTATTTACGTGAATGCTACCAAACCTAGATATTATGGCTCAAAAGAAGTTATTTTTACACCTGAAGACGAGAATAGATACCGAGCTGCAATACAACGTAGTGCAGGACCTTTGGTTTATAAAAAGCTAAAACCTTATATTAAGGAGTTTATTAAGGAAGCGAAATATTGAGGACGTCACGATTATCTTCATTAATTCCACACGTTAGTAAAATTTATAACTGCTTCTTGTATGAAAAGATTGTGCGGGGGTTCCGGAGTGGTCAAACGGGCAGGACTTAAGATGTCGGTCTTTCGTTAGAAAGATTAAGTTCAGGATTATCTGGAAATAGGAAATCCTGTGTGCTTAGTGCCTTCGGAGGTTCGAATCCTCCCTCCCGCATTTTTCTCGAAGCTGCTTACAGATCCTGAAGTTGTTGCATTCCTCAGTCAAAAAATTAAGGAGGTAAAGGTATAGCATGCAACAACAGACAATAGCGAAAGGTATATAAACTATAAGTTAGGATATACTAACTATAAGTTAGCAATGAAAAACGGACAAGATAACGAGATGCGCTTTGTTTTGAGCATTCTCAAAAGCCCTGAAATAGAATATAACGCTAATAACCTATCTGGCGTTCTAGGTATGAGTGCCGTCGGCGTGCTAAAAATCGCAAGGAAACTTGAGAAAGAGCGCGTTATTGTAAAGAGAAAAGTAGGAAAGGCAAACATCTATCGAGTTGATCTAGAAAATGAGTACGCGCGAGCATATATCAAATATCTTCTCAAGCGAGAAGCTATGAAAGCTTCGCCATATGTACGCGTCTGGGTTAACGAATTAAAAAAAATAAAAAGTTCCAATGGAGTTGTCTTATTCGGCTCGGTCTTATATAAGGATGAAGAAGCCCGAGATATTGATGCATTGGTTATTGTCAATCAAGCAAATTTTAAGAAAGTTAAAAATGAAATAGAAGATATTAACTCTATCAATCGGAAAAAAGTGCATCCCGTCTATCAGACCAAAGAAGACATAGAAAAACATATAAAGAAAAAACAAGCAGTAGTGTTGAATGCGCTCAAAGGCATTGTCGTATCAGGAGAGGATCTCTTATTAGATATCCTGCAACAACTATGAGTCACGCTAAAAATAAAGTCGAATGGTGCTTGAATAAGGCACAGAAGGAACTGAAGGAGACAGGTAAACACCGAGGTCTTGTAAAAATTCAGACAAATATGGAACTTGCCTCAAGTCATCTAGCCAAAGCAGACCATAATCTAAAAGCAGCGGTCAATTTTGCAAAAACAGGATACTCTGATTGGTCGGTAAGTGCATTTTTCTATTCTACTTACCAATGTTTCCTGGCCATTGCCGCAAAATTTGGTTATGTATCGGGAAATCAAGAGTGCACGTTTGTATTAATGTATAGTCTCATTGAAGACAAAAAGATAGATATTGATAAGGAAATATTGGATAAAGTTACGGCACTCGAAGTTCAAAAGGGGAAAGAAATAACTACTAGTACAAAGATGCGTGAAGAATATCAATATGGCACTGAGCTCTCTATTGATGAGAAACTGTATGAAGAATTATTTGCACTTGCCAGTGAGATTCTAGAAAATACGAAAAAAATAATGCAAAAATAATTCTATGATTTCTTCAGTGCACGCAGCATATCTCTTAAAATAGCAAGCCTTTATAAAAATAAAAAATATTAAGAATTATGAAATCACCTGTTTTTATTATAGAGCATCTTGAGCCTGAGCTTTGGGAATGGTGTTTAATAGAATACCAGCACATATCTCAAATAGCAGGTAAGAACAATGTTTGGTTTACTAATGTAAAAAAGGAAAATGTAAAAAAACTTAAAAAATACGGCAGAGTTTTTAGCAAATCAATAAAGACTCTGTGTCTG
Organism: Candidatus Woesearchaeota archaeon; assembly: GCA_964578345.1. Lineage (GTDB taxonomy): Archaea > Nanobdellota > Nanobdellia > Pacearchaeales > GW2011-AR1 > VGKP01. The sequence continues at coordinate 11,328 of CAZOCP010000016.1, read as the reverse complement.
AAAAATCTTGCAGTTCTTGAGCCCAAAGCCAAAAAATTTTTAACACCCTCTAGAGCAAAAGAGTTTAATTATTTTGTTTTTGGAGGCATTCTTGGAGACAATCCGCCAAAAAATCGAACTACATTCGAATTAGCGCAATTTCTTAAAAATTCAGAAGCTTTTAACATAGGAAAAGAGCAAATGAGCACAGATAACGCTGTATTTGTAGTAAAACAAATAATAAACGGAGCCAATATCTCTGAAATTAATTTTCAAGACAATATAGATATTAAAATAAATGATATCGAATCTACTATTTTGCCTTATCGTTATGTTGTTTTAAGAGGCAGACCATTAATAAGCAAAGATCTCATAGCTTACTTGAAGAAAGAAAATAAAAAGAAATTTTAACTGTTAAATCATAAAACCCTTTGGGTTTTTAACTATGAATTAATTTCTAAATAGTAACAATAGAAAAATTTAACTTGCCTTCAGATTCTGAAATAAGATTTTTTGCTCTTTCTTTATCTGGTTTCTGTTTTATTACAATTCTTAAACTTACAAATTCTTCAAATTTTTTTAAGCTTCTCATATTTCCACACTGCCGCTTAAAACTATTCCATTTAATATATTACTTCTTAAATGGTTGTCTATCTTCCATGATCTGTAAAAATTAATAAAAACAGTTCTCTCTAGCAATCTGTCAAATTTTACTGAATCAATTTCTTTTCCGGCTGTACCAATAATTGCTATAGAGTTACTCAACATTTGCATCATTTTTCTCATATATTCTAATAAATTGTTCTTTAAATTCCAAAAATCTACTTTTTTTTATAGCGGTTCTTGCCTTTCCCATTAAACTTTGCAAGAAATATAAGTTGTGATAGCTGACAAGACGCAAGCCAGCACCTTCTTCTTCTAATGTTAGATGCCTTAGATATGCTCTGCTGTATCTTTTGCAGACAAAACATGTGCAGTCAGAATCTATTGCTTTAGATTCATCTTTATTTCTCGCGCTTTTTAAGGAGAGTCTGCCTTTCCAGGTAAATAGACTGCCCCGCCTGGCATTTTGTGTCGGATAGCGTGAATCAAAGATATCTGCTCCTCTGCTTATTGCTTCCAAAAGTTCTATTGGATCTCCTGCGCCCATAAGATAGAGAGGTTTTTCTTTTGAAAGTATTTTTTTTACTATTTCAATCATTCTATATTCATCTTTTTTTGGCTCTCCTAACGCAAGCCCCCCTAATGCATAGCCATCGAAAGAGATCTTGGCTAAATCACGAGCGCTTTTTTCCCTTAAATCATCATAGATTCCACCCTGTGTAATTCCAAAAAGAAGCTGCCTATTTTCTAAAGAAATTTTTTTCTGTCTCAGATCATGATGTCTTTTGCAGATTTCTGCCCATAATCCAGTTTTTCTTACAGCTTCTTCAATAGATTCTTTTGAATCTCTAAATAAAGGCATGCTGTCCAAGCACATTGCCACATCACCGTCTAAATCCAACTGAATGTCCATTGCTTTTTCAGGTGTGATAAAAACCTTCTCGCCGGAAAAAGGATTTTTGAAGATAACTCCTTTTTCTTCAGATTTAATATATAAATAAGGTGAATACATCTGAAAACCTCCAGAATCTGTGAATATAATTCCTGGAAAAGACATAAAATTATTTATTCCTTTTAACGATTTTATTACTTCAACTCCTGGCTTTAAAGATAGAATAAAAGAATTGCAGATTACTGCCTTCGCTTTCATACTTTTCAAATCTTCTGACGAAATATGTTTTACTGCTGTTTTTGTTGCAACCGGCATAAAGAATGGAGTTTCAATTTTGCCTGATTTAGTGTTCAAAATGCCTACTCTAGAATCTGATTTTCTGTCTTGATACAGTATTTTGAATGACATATAGATTTCCTGTAAAGTCAATATAAAAGCTTTTTTAGTCTTGTCTTTAGAAATTATCACAAAACCTTTATGGTTTTTTGATATGGAAAAATCCGAGGTCCTCTTCCCGCAGATTAAAATCCTAGGATTTCAACGAGCATTAAAAAAATAGCTAAAGAAAGATATAAATAGATGACTATTTTTAAATATTAAAGGAGGTCCATATGAAAGAAATAAAAAAACCTTTGTCTACTTGTACAATGGGCGCATGCTCAAAATGCCATGCAGGAATCTGGCTTATTGCTGGTTTGATTTTAGTTGCCAATGGGATATGGAAATTCAGCGATTGGGGGACTCTTGTTGGAATTATTTTGATTGCTGCTGCTTTGGCAAAATTTATCAAACCATGCTGTCCACATTGTGAATAAATATAAAATTTAATTAAATGACTGGTTATTATACATTTTATGATGATACAAAATATAAAGATAGCTATGCTAATGAGTCTCCATTAGGATTTAGTTATGGAAAATCTTTTCCAACTTCACATTTTGCACTTACTACTCGACCAGATACTGCAAATCAAATTAAAGAAGTCACAGAAAAACTAAGTACTGGAGCTAAGGCAATTGAAGTAACTGGAATTAGCCCGAAAATTCTTGAGGCGGTGCCTGAACAGCATTTGGAAGAAATCAGAAGATTGGCCAAGCTTTCTGGAACTGAGCTGACTCTTCATGGACCTTTAGTAGAACCTTCTGGAGCTGTTGAACAAAGATGGGATGAACTTCAACGCAGGGCGGCTGAGAAAACAATGATAAGCGCGATAGAAAGAGGACATAAACTTAATCCTGATGGAAACATTATTGTTACGTTTCATTCTAGCAATGGCTTGCTTGACCCTGAAACAAAAGTGAAGACTGATAAGGGAGAGGAAGTTTCATTAAGTACAGCGGTTATAAATGAGAGAGAGGGAAGAGTGTATCTAATTCCTATTCAGAAAGAGAGTTATTATACTAAAGAGAAGCCTACGCCTGAAAAAGAGATAGCAAGAATTAATGAGCAGCAATGGGAAGGGCATCTTAGCACAATAAATAATGAAATGTCTAGAGGGAAGGAGCGTCTCAATGTAGCTTTGCAAAGAGGAGCCGAGATTCTGCATGATGATGGAGGAAAAAATGCTCTGCTTAAAGCATATAATTTGTCTCAAATGGACTCTGAAAAATATGAAAAATATTTGAGAGATATTGCTGAAAAAAATTCCCTTATTGCTCGTCAGCTCAAAGAAAATGTAGACCATTTAAGTCATGCTCATATTTTTATTCGAGATGCATACTCAAACTTTAAAGAAGCTTTTAATCAAGCTTTTGAAGCTGCTGTAAAAACAGGCAATAAAGAAAGAGAGAATGAACTGAAAAAATTTAGAGATAACTTTTCTGGTCTTAGTGAGGAGTATCGACAGGATAGGACAAAGGTAATTGAGCTTGCTGAGACAGTAGATAATGGGCTGAAATTGCTTTCTAAGCCAGGCAATGCCCCAGAGATATTCAGGCCTCTGAAAGAATTTGCGATAGAGCAGTCGGCTAAAACATTTTCAAATGTTGCTTTTCATGCTTATGAAAAATTTGGAAATAGTGCTCCGATAATAAGTATTGAAAATCCTCCTGTTGGAATGGGCATAACCAGAGCAGCAGACATAAAGGAAATGATTGCGAAAACACGCGATGCTTTTGTTGAAAGAGCGAAGAAAGAAGGTATAGGAGAATATGAAGCAAGGAAACAGGCGGATAAACTAATCGGCGCCACTTGGGATGTAGGGCATATTAATATGCTGAGAAGATATGGCTATTCAGAGAAAGATATTCTTGAAGAAACTAAGAAAATAGCTCCAGACGTAAAACATATTCATCTTTCAGATAATTTTGGATTAGAGCATACAGAATTGCCTATGGGGATGGGCAATGTACCTACTAAACAGCATATGGAATTGATTGAGCAATATAGCAAAAAAGCTGGCGAACTTAAAAAGGTAATTGAAACAGGGGATTGGTATCAGCATTTTCAAGTATCGCCATTTGCAGAGACTCTTCATGCTTTTGGGGCCCAAGTTTATGGGAAAGCTGTCCAGCAGCCTTATTGGAGCAATATTATAGGCTCTACAGGAGGGTATTTTGCAGGATATGGATTGAATCCTGATGTACATCACTCTATTTATGGCGGAGGATTTTCATCTCTGCCTGTAGAATTGGGCGGGCAGATACAAGGCCGAAGCAGATTATCGGGGACACCAATAGAGTAGTAAAGATTTAAATAATACTTAAATTTTATATTAAAATGAAAAAAAAGGGAGATAAAAAAGAAGACAATAAGCTGGAAAAACAACCGGTAATAAAAGAGCAGGAAAATGTTTTTACTAATGAAAGAGACATAGCGATGGATTTTGCTATGAAAGCACATCATAAATTTGACCGCATTATTAAATCCTCTGTTCTTTTTGGCTCACAAGCCAGGAATGATGCTACTCATAATTCTGATATAGATATAATTTTTATTATTGATGATGCTGCTGTCAACTGGGACTTGGAATTAATTGCGTGGTATAGAGAAGAGCTTGGCAAGTTAGTAGCTGCACAAAACTATGGAAAGGAGCTGCATATTAATACGATAAAGTTGTCTACTTGGTGGCAGGATTTAATTATGGGGGAGCCGGTAATTATAAATATTTTAAGATATGGCGAGCCCTTAATTGATATAGGCTTTTTTATTCCGATTAAAGTGCTTCTTCAGCAAGGTAAGATCCGCTCTACACATGAGGCAGTTTATACTGCTTTGCAGAGAGCGCCGACTCATTTATTTAGAAGCAAGGCATCAGAGCTTAATGCTATAGAAGGAGTTTATTGGTGCATGGCAGACTCTGCGCAGGCTGCTCTTATGACTGCAGGCAAACTGCCTCCTTCTCCAGATCAGATAGCTGGAATGCTAAAAGAAACATTTGTTGATTCTGGAATGCTTAAAATAGGTTATGTGCAGGCATTCTCTGAAGTTTTAAATGTACATAAAAATATATCTCATGGATTGATTGCACAAATTAGAGGGGCAGATATAGATAAATGGCATGAAGCAGCGGAGAATTTTCTATCAGAGATGACTCGTATTATTAAACAAATTTTAGAAAATAAAAAATAAAACATACAGCATTTTTACGGTTCTTACAGACTTTCATTTCAATTAATCAATTTTCGAGGTGGGAAAAATATATCCTATAACACCAAAAGATATTTATAATTGCTGATTATGTCAAGATTCTTGACGAAAACCTTGGCTTTTAAGCCAAGGTGGCGCATCGTGTTTTTGATTTTATAAATAATATGGTTCATTTACCAACCCTCGAGGCCCTAGAAGTCAAAGCTATGCAAAAAGAACTTAGAGAAAATCTTCGACAATATTTTAAAGAGCATCCTGGAGAATTTGTTTTTTTGAAGGAAACGCATTAGGACTTTATGTATCATTTTATAAAACTCAAGAAGAATTAAAAAGAGCAACAGCAAAATGTAGAGGTTTGATTGGTCCGACTTTTTTATGGAAACAAATTCCTTCTAAAACTCATAGATTTAATGAAAACAATAAGACTTTAGAATTCTTAGATGACTATGTAAAGATTTGCCCGAATGATAGAGAAACAGAACTCTTAAGAGATGGTTGTGTATCGATTATCTGGAATGAGAGTAAAACAATATATCGGGAAAAGGCTTATTGTCCAGATTGTGGATATCAGGTTTATAGAAGACCTTCTAACGAAACAATAAGAAAAGTTGAAGAGGATATGAGAAGACCAATTGGAGCATCACTTAGATAATTATTTGTACTATCATCTCATTGTTATCATATCATAGAATCTATTTGTAAATTCATATTTCTCATTTAGACTTCTTTTGTATTCTCCGTCTAAATTTCTAACAGCTTCTTCATCATTTTCAGTTCTTGCTTTCTCTAATTGTCTTTCTAATGTGCTGTGTTTTTTATGGATTTCATCAGCTGAATGAGCAAGATTCTTTTTGGCATAATCAATTCTTGCTTTTTCATCAGGTAAATATTTATCTATCTTTTCCTCTATATTTGCTAATCCGTCATTAATTACTGCGGCGCCCATTTTATCTGAAATGCTCATAGAATAAATTGCTGCTTGATAAAGAGTCTTTCTTGTGGCATTATCTTCTGCGCTGTCTGAATCATCTGCTGTATATAGACTTTGCAAATAATTTATTGCTATCTTAAACATGCCTCCATTTCCTTCGTCTTTTATTTTGCCACCCTTATATGCTTTTATAATATTATCTAATTCTAAATATCTTTCATGTAATTTGACAACTTTATTATGTGCATCATCTTCTTTAATTTCTCTACCGGGAAAAACTAAATAATTCCTTGCTAAAACATCATTTGGTACTGCATCTATAACTCCATTTCTGTCTGTGAAAAATGCATTAACTGCTCTTGAATTACTTATTTGAGAGGCAGATGCAAGCCATTCATCATATGTTGAATCTGATATTCTTGCTCTGTTTCTAATTAATTCATTCCTTTGAGCATCGCCTTGTACTATGTTTTCTAGAGCATAATTTAGAGCAGACTCACGAGAATACTTCCTTACAGTTACATTAGGAGATGCAATTCCTTCATCACCTGATAATTCTTCTGCTTCTTTTGCAGTTCTTTTATGAGCTTTAAATTCTTTATACGCTTGTTCGTTTGCCATATATTATGGTGTAATTAAGAGTATTTAAATGTTTCGGTGTGTCACTACTATTAAGATATAATTTAGTAAAGAGATACGCCGACCAAGCGACCATTGTCATTGTCGAGGTCAGAATTGCCATTAACCCTCGACCCCCCGACGCCGCCAAGCCTGCTGACAAACAACGCCCTAAGCGTTGGCACTTCTTCTCCATTTGCAAGATAAAATCCCATTACAGTATCATATTGAGGCGAGACTACCTTGAGATTGTATTCTTTAAACGCTTTAAAATCTTCTGCAAATTCTTTTGGTACTTCATCAGGATGTCGTGCTAATACTCTCCATCCTTTATGATTCAACCTCTGTTCCAGTGTAAGATCTTGATTCAAGATGCCAAAGTCTTTTCGTTTTAGTGCAATGACTCCGTTTCCTGAAAGAGCATTATATGCGCCTTTAATTTCTCTGCCTTTGATATCTCTTGCCTGATTAAGATTAACTGCGCCATTAATATAGTCTGATTTTTCATTAATTAAATCTAAAGCCAATCTGCCTATGTCTGTGAGTCCGTTTCTTGTTGCTGTTAGAATAAATTTAATTTCTTGATCGTCTCTTTTCGGACCATTATATGCCACTAAATCACCCGTGTCAACATATCTTCCAAGGCCTCTTCCCCGTACTCTTTTCTCAAAAACCTGTGTAACGAACATAGGATATCTGTCATCAGCTAAAAGCAGAGGCATTTGTTCTTTGTTCTTTCCATCAAAGTCCTGATATTTCTCGCGTACAGGTTTTATATTAAATTCTGATGTCATGCTTTTCTTGGGAATAAGTAGTATTTAAACCTTTCAGTAGTAACTTATGTATCAGAATCTTTTTCAAGCTCTTTTAAAAGAATGTCTTCAATATCTTCTTCATCAGAAAAAATCTCTGGAGTCTTTTCTTTTTCTCTTGTTTGTTCATAAACTTTTCCATTTAGGCTGTCTAAAGTTACAATCATTCCATCATGAAGTCTTTCTGTTGCATTTTCTGCGCCCACTATTAAAGGAAGCCCAATTTCACGAGAAATAATTGCAGCAGGAGATGTTACACCTCCCGTATTTGCTATTATAGCGGATGCTTTTTGCATGCAAAATATTATATCAGAATTTAATATTGATGCAACTAAAATATCTCCGTTTTTAACATTTTCAAGCTCTTTTAAATTGTTGACAACTTTTATGATTCCAGATACATTTCTAGGATATACCCCCCGTCCAATAAGAATAGGTTTTGTTTCATTAGTGTTTTCTATGAATTCAGTGATTTTCGCATAAATTGGCCTGCTTTGCACAATAAAAATTTCCTTTCCTAAAATTGCGAATTCTATATCTTGAGGTTTGCTATAATGCTTTTCCAGCTTTAATGCATATTGTGCAAGAATTTTAATCTCGTAATCACTTAATACTTCTTGTTTGCTTTTTTCTTCTTTTAATTGTACAATTTCTATTCTACCGGAAGAATTTCCAGAGATTGCTATTTTTTTATCTGCAATTTTCTTTTCTAATATATTTAAATTTTCAATCTCGCGAGCGACAGCATAGTAATCTGGAGTTATTATGCCAGAAACTATTCCCTTTCCTAAACCCCATACAGCTTCTATGATCATAACTTCCTTAGATGAATTAAGATTAGATGAAAAAATAACTCCAGACTTATCTGAATTTACCATTTTTTGAACAACAACAGCTGATTTAGCTTTGTCATTGCTAAAACCTTTTTTTGCTCTGTAATATATTGAGCGTGGAGTGAATATAGAAGAAAAGCAGGCCTTAATTTTGTTAATAAGTGTTAGGGGGCCTTTAACATTTAAAAATGATTCTTGCTGTCCTGCAAAACTTGCATTTTCCGAGAATTCTCCAATTGCAGAACTCCTTACCGCTACAAAATTAGGCTCCTCTGTCTTTTTCAAGATATTTAGTGCACTTTGTTTAGATTGATCTAATATATCTTTATCAACAGAAAGAATTTCATATGCTTCTATAATTGATTCCTGCATGTCTAATGGCATTAAAGCTGTATTAAATAGCCCGCGAATTTTTTTAGAAGCAGAAACAAGATCTGAGTTTTTTTCAATATCTAATTTGCTTAAAATGGAATTTACCTCATTTCTAATACCTGTTTTATCAACAAATGAATCATAAGATTGTGCGGTTACCACAAAACCTGGAGGTATTGGAAATTTATTTTTGTACATTTCTGATAGACTCGCTCCTTTGCCTCCAGCAATTAAAACATCTTTATTATTCAGCTCTGAAAACCACTTAATAAATGACTCTGCTTCCCCTTTTTGTGTCATTTAATCTACAGGCTATCAGGGTTAATAAAAGTTATTATAAAATTTAAAATTGAATCTTATACAGAAGAACAAACTGCGGCTTAAAACGTCAGGAATCGAAGATTCCTGAGCGCATCAAAAATCCATAAAAGATTTTTGAGGCTGAGAAACTCTTTGAGTTTCTGATGGCCATCAAGAACATAGAGTTCTTGAGGAGGCGAGGTACAAACCCTAAGGGTTTGGTGATAAATGCAATATAACAATGCTTATAAATCGCAACCTAATGAAACTAGTATGGAGAAAAAAGAGGTTACCCGCAAAGAAATTGAGGCTAAGTTAGAGAATGTTGGAGATTATGTAAAGTTAGATTACCTGCAAAATTGTCTAAAAAAGCAGATTGACTTTGATACTAGAAGATTTGTTCTGGTTAAATTAGCTAGCATATATGAATCTAGAAAAATGTATTTAGAAGCGGCTAAAGTAATTAGATCCGCCGCAGATATAAATGCGACTTTCGATGCTAAAATGCGTGATTTTCTAAAATCTACAGAGTTTTTTATAAAAGCAGGATATTTTGACGAGGCTGATATTTCTCTTGCAAAGACTTTAGCTTCTGCAAGTGAAAATCAGAAAGTTGCTATTAAAATAAAAGTTAAGGAATATTATAATGCACAAGCAAAAGAATTTATAAGAAAAGATAAGAGAAGACACGCTATGGAGACTTATGAGAAAATTCTTGAGCTGGATTTGAATCCTTTTGAAAAGAAGGAAGTGCAAACAAATCTCTTGAGCCTTTACCAAAAGCTGGGGAAGATTAATGAATACTTTACACTTCAAAGAAGCATGTAAATATAATTATTCTTCTTTTGTTGCTTCCAAACCCTCAAACAGCTCGTCTTCAAACTCTGGCTCGTCTGAATCAACAGCACGAACTTCTTTACTCTGCTGGGTCTCTTTTTTCACCATAGCCTTGTCTTATAAAAAAGGGTATATAAATTTTATGTATGATCTGCATTGTTGCGTTGTCGGGTGTTTTAGAAAAGATTAAAGGTAGTTCCTCATAAAAAATTATTGCCATTATGGACAAAAAATAAAGTTTATCTTTTCCTTAGCTTAAAAACCATAAACATAGGCATTTTACTATATTTAGCATAATCTTTTGGAAATAGTTTCTTTGCTTTTATGAGGGGAAAGCAGTCTTTATAGTCTATTATTTCAAAGCCATTTCTTAGTATTGTCTTAATAATCGTTTCGTAAGTTTTGTGGTAGAAAGGAACTCTAATTTTCTTTTTATTATAGGGATTAGTCCACTTATTGTAACTAAGATTTTCTTCAAAATAGTTATTGATTCCTAAAACCTTATATTTCTTCTTTTTTACAATAACAGTTTTATTAACTTCATAGACTGGATTACCTGTAGAGAAGACTATAATACCTTCTTTTTTTAGAACACGATTCATTTCCTTAAACATTTTATTCCAATCTTTCATATAATGCACAACCAATGAAGCAAGGATAATATCAAATTTTTCTTTGAAAGGAATATTATATCCGGAACCATGCTTGAATTCGATGTCCGGATTATTCTTCTTTGCAAGCTTAAGCATTTCTTCACTAATATCAAATCCTTTAACTTTGGCTCCTTTGTTTTTTAATATCTTGGCATAAATTCCAGAACCACAACCATAGTCTAATAACTTTTTATTTCTTAAATCACCCAATAATTCTAAACTGGCAGGCATCTCAAGATACTCATTATAAAACCAACCTTTAGGATTTATCTTGGTTCTATAATCGTGATAAAACTCTGCAGAGTTATTATACATTATTTTTGCTTCTTTTTCTTCTTTTGTTTTCATTTTAATTACCTATTTTTTATTGAGTGGCTTATCCCAATAAGGAGATTTGCATTTAGGACAAACAACAGGAGCTTCTTCTGTTCTCGTTATCCATTCATGCCCACATCTTTCACATTTACATTCAAACATTTTTATTTCTTTTTTACTCATAACTATGTGATGAGTGTCTTACTTTAAATACTTTACTATAGTAATATAGCATAACCGAAAGATTTAAATAGATGTATACCTATAATAATATACTATGAGTATACAAGATATTTCGTGTGAAAAATGCGACGGAAAGAACATTAAGAAAGACGGAATTAGAGAAACTAAAAATAGAGGCAATGTTCAAAGATATAAGTGTAAAGATTGTTCTCATAGATTCTCAATAGATGATGGTTTTTGGAAGATGAAAAACCACGAAGATAAAATAACTTCGTGCATGAATATGTATTATGCTGGAATGTCATTAAGAAAAATACAAGAACATATGCAAATGTTTGCCCCTAAAAATTCTCACTATTCTACTATCTACAGATGGATTGTAAAATATGCAAACATGATAAGCACACTAACA
>CAZOCP010000015.1:0-16089 GCA_964578345.1 Candidatus Woesearchaeota archaeon | reverse complement strand
AATTCTTGATGAGGAGAGGTTTGTTTAGGATTCATCAAAGTTCAATGAACTTTGAGTGCCATCAAGAATCAACTTGAGGGGATTCTTGAGGTTTGGATGCAGGAAAATCCCTGTAATTTTCCTGAACAGAGAATTTCTATCTGAAATTCTCCTGTGCTCAGGAATGCAGCGCCCTAAAGCCTCAAGAACTGTAGTTCTTGATGGCCGTCAAGGATACTCAATCCTTGAGGGGCGCGGTTTGTACCGCATTCCTGACATCAAATTGATTCTCTGATTATTCTATTTAATCATATTTTCCATTAATCATTCAGTAATTCATCAATTGGCTTGAAACCAAGGATTTCTTACGAAAGGATTAATAAATACTCGCCATGAGAAAAATATAAAAATTATGGTAAAGATATAAAAGAATAACATGGCAGAAAAGCTTAAAATTAACAATATAGTGCTGAAAAATCGCCTTTTCTTAGCGCCGATGGTAGATATAACAGATCTGCCATATAGAATCATATGTAAAAGAGCTGGCGCGGCAATGGTATATACAGAAATGCTGTATATTTCATCAATTCTACATGAGAACGCAAAAACAAAAAGTTTAATGAAGTTTATTCCAGAGGAAAAGCCTATAGGAATTCAAATTACGGGCAACAATGTTCAAGAATTCATGAAAGTAATCCCATTTGTAAAAAAATACGATTTGGTTGATATCAACTGCGGCTGCCCTTCTATAAAAATCACTGGAAACAAATCAGGATCATACCTTCTAAAAAACCCTGAAAAAATCTCTAAAATGATAAAAATTCTGAAGGAAGAAGGGTTGACAGTAACTGCAAAAATCCGCTTGGGATTCACGCATAATAATGTCTTAAAAACAGCAAGATCTATAGAAAAAGCAGGTGCGGACGCTCTTACAGTACATGCACGTTTAGCTCATCATGGCTCTAATATTCCAGCTGATTGGAGCTGGATAAAAAAAGTTAAGCAAAACATAGGCATTCCAGTTATAGGTAATGGAGATATATCTTCGGGCCGACATGCAGAACAAATGCTGGAAATTGCAGACGGAGCAATGATAGCCAGAGCATCCATTGGAGATCCTTTAGTTTTTAAAAGAATTCTCCACTACCTAAAGACCGGCAAAGAACTGCCTTTCAACTTCCAGGAAAACATAATAGAACTCGGAAAATATCTTAAATTAGCAAAAAAATATAATATAATCGAAATACCTCGGATAAAACAAATAGGAGTAAGATTCATAAAAAACATTCAAGGAGCTGCGAGACTTAGGCAAAGGTTGATGGCATTGAAAACATACGAAGAAATTACTAATTTTATAAAAGAGACTTCAAACAAATAAAATCATCTTCTGTAAGTTCTTCTATGACTACTGTTCCGATTTCTGAATTGATTCCTGTTTCTGGATCTATTATCTCCTCTATTTCCAAAGTCATGCATTTTGAAATTAAGAGGAGTAATTGAAGGAAGATTCTCTTTTTTAATTATTAGAGAATCGTCTTTAAGAATAATTCTAAAATTATCATAATCTCTTTCAGAGACTAAATTCACTGCTATTCCTTCTTCTCCTGCACGCGCAGTTCTGCCTATGCGGTGTATATAATCCTTGCTCGAAGCAGGAAGATCATAATTATATATATGTGAAACATTTTTTATATCTAATCCCCTGGCAGCAACATCAGTACAGACTAAAACATAAACTTGATTAGAATTAAATTTCTCCATTATCTTATTGCGCTTTTGTTGTGACAATCCTCCATGAATCGCCATAGCGTCAATTTTATGATGAATTAAATTCCTCACAACAAAATCGGTATTCATTCTTGTATTGCAGAAAACCATAACTAGTCCTTTATGTTCGTGCTTAAGCAAATGCACTAGAAGAGAAAATTTAAGCTGTTTAGGAACATCATAATAAATTTGCTTTAATAAAGAAGGGTCCACATAAGACTCAACACTGACTTCTACTGGTTTTATCATATAATTTTTTGCAATGTGCAAGATATCAGGTGTGATAGTTGCTGAGAATAGCATAGTCTGCCTTTCTTTAGGACAACGTCCAATAATCTTCCTCACATCATCTATAAATCCCATATCAAGCATTCTATCAGCTTCATCCAAAACTAAAATATTTACTTTTTGAAGATTAATAGTTCTCCTTTCTAAATGATCTAAGATTCTACCTGGCGTTCCAACAACAATATCTGCCCTCTCCAATATCATAATCTGAGGATTAATACTAACTCCGCCATAAACCAATGCAACTTCAAGTCTTTTATATCTAGAGAATCTTCTAAAAACTTTTCCAACTTGTTCAGCTAACTCCCTCGTTGGAACTAAAATAAGTGTCTGAACTCCCTTTCCTCTTTCAGCTCTCTCAATAATACTTGCTCCAAAAGCAAGAGTCTTTCCGGATCCTGTAGCAGATCCTCCTATAATATCTTTTCCAGCTAAAGCTAAAGGAATAGTCTTTTCTTGAATCTCGCTCGGCTCTACAAACTTGGCTTCTACAAGCTCATTAATAAAGAGGGGGCTTAGGCCCAGTTTCTTAAAATTTTCCATAATATTATATAAGAAATAGTCAGCAGGCTGCTATTTCTTGAACACTCACTCAAGAGATATTCGTAACTATAGTCTCTATAAAACAGGCTTTTTAAACCTGCGCACGATATGCATTGTCGCATCTATGGGTGTTTTAGAATTTGCCTAAAAATAGCAAAATTTGTAGAAAAATTAAGATAGCTTTATAAGGTGTTACCTTAGATATTCCATATTGTATCTCTGTCATATTTTTCTTAATAATAATTAATACTTAAATCTTTCTATTTTATTACTATTATCTAGTAATCTTAAATCTATTTGGCGTAGCACGCTTTCGATATTAGAGTGATTCGATGACATTTCTTTGTAGAATGCATATGGGGGTCCTAAAAGAAGAGAAATAGTGTATCCTAAAATGATAAACTGATTTGTCTTTTTTATTCTATTTTCTCTGTTATAGATTTTTTCCATTTCTCTCCTTATTGGCTCAGAAAAAATCTCGTATGATCTCTGGATGGTTCTATTAAGATAATCTGTGAAGTCTTTTTTTGAAATCATTATTATTTATGAGAGCATACCTTTAAAAACTCTTTTTTTTTGAGATCAATATGCCTTTGAAGCTTAATATTTCAGAAAATGGTAGAGCATGGCGCTTGGAGATTGAAGGAGAGTCGTTAGCAGGAAAAAGCTTAGGTGATAGTATTGACGGCAAGGAATTAAAGCCAGACTTTGAAGGATATGATTTTATAATATCTGGAGGAAGTGACTTGGCAGGATTTCCTATGTCTCACTCTGTAGAAGGACTTGGGCTTAAAACCATGCTCTTGAAAAAAGGATGGGGAATGCGGGATAATCGTAGAGGCGTCAGACTACGCAAGACTGTGCGCGGAAAAATTATTTCTTCTTCTACATCACTTATTAATCTAAAAGTTGTGAAGAGCGGGAAGAAGCCAATGGCTGAAATTTTTCCTGAGCAGAATAAGCCAAAAGAAAAGACTCCGAAAAAAGAACCTAATGCTTCTTAGTAAAAAAGACTAATTTAAATTTTAACCACAGCTTTTTTAAAAGAAGATTTTCTTTATGTATGATGACAAAAGAAACAAAAATTCAATCTAAGGAACTGCCTACTTTGAATGTTGGAATAGTTGGACATATAGACCATGGCAAGACTACTCTCTTGTATAAACTAAGCGGGAAGTGGACTGATACTCACTCTGAAGAACTGAAAAGAGGGATTACGATTCGTTTAGGCTATGCAGATATAATATTATATAAGAAAGATGGCAAGTATAATAAGACAAATGGCGAGCCGTTACGGCATATCTCCTTTGTGGATGCTCCAGGACATGAAATGCTTATGGCTACGATGCTTTCGGGAGCAGCGATTATCGATGCTGCTATTTTAGTGGTTTCTGTACAGGAAGGAATTAAGCCTCAAACTCGGGAACATTTAATGGCTCTTCAGGCTAAAAAAATTTCTTATTTGATCGTGCTTCAGAATAAAATTGACTTAGTAAGCTCTGAGCAAGCTAAGAAAAATTACCAAGACATTCTGTCTCTATTAAAAGGAAAGTATGAAGGCGCGCCAATTATTCCGGTTTCAGCTCTTCAAGAAATTAATTTGGATTCGGTATACCAAGCTCTTGCTGAAATTCCATTACCAGAACGCAATGTTTCTGGAGAGCCGATATTTATCGTTGCTAGAAGTTTTGACATAAACAAGCCTGGAACTAAACCTAAAGATTTGTACGGCGCGGTTTTAGGTGGAACTCTAAAAAGAGGAACTTTGAATGTGGGGGAGGAAATTGAGATTAAACCAGGAAGAGTTATTAAAGAGGCTAATCAGTATCATTATAAAACTGTGAAGACAAAAATTCTTAATCTATTTAGAGGTTCACAAAAAGTTATGCAATTGACTCCTGGAGGAAGCATGTCTGTTGAAACTGCTTTGGATATGTCTCTTGGAAAAGCAGATTCTTTTGTCGGATGCGTTGTATCGCATTCTGGAAAGCTGCCTGAAATTACGACAACTTTGAAAATAAAATATTATATTTTCCCTGAAGTTTTCAATATAGACAACATTGTAAAAGTCGAGCCTATAAAACCTTCTGAAATGATTATGCTTAGCGTTAACACTTCTATGACTGTAGGAGTTGTAAAAAAGATTCAAAAAAATGAACTTGAATTATCTTTGAAAATTCCTTTGGTACCTTTCAAAGGAGAAAATGTTGGTATTGCACGAAATTTTAACAATCATTGGAGATTAATTGGTTATGGAGAGATTGTTTAGTTTTAATGGATTAGCAGGTGTTAGCCTGGTTTTAGAGCCAGAGCCTAAAGTTTTGAAAATTATTCAAGAGAGTAAAATCTTGAAAGTGCACAACAATAATATTTTTAATACATTTATAAGACAAAACTGAATGAGAACTTCAACTAGTGCTGTAATAATTTTATATGGAAAACTTTTGATAGTTAGAAAAAAAGATTCATGGATTCTTCCCGGAGGCAAACCTAAAAATATGGAATCTGATATAGATTGTTTACAAAGAGAATCTGCAGAGGAGCTCAATGGGACATTACTAAAAGATTTTTTTTATTATAGAGAGTTTGAAGGAAAAACTCCGCACAGGGGAGATGTTTTGAATAATAAGGTTTATTTTGCACAGATAGATGGCATCTTTAGAGGAGTTTCTACTAGAGATTCTATTGTTGGCTATTCATGGATAAACAGAGACAAAGCATGTAAATATTCTCTTTCAGATATAACTTCCAAAATTATTGAGTCTCTTATTAAAGACAGGCATATTTAATATTTTTTATTAGTTTTAGTCTTATTTATGTCAGGAATGCGGTGAAACCGCGCCCCTCAAGGATTGAGTATCCTTGACGGCCATTAAGAACATAGAGTTCTTGAGGCTTTAGGGCGCGGTTTTAGTCGGTCCCAGACAAAAAAGTTTACAACCATAGATTAATAAATAATCTTTTAATTTACTAGTATTATGAAAAAAATTATTTATTTAGACAATGGAGCAACAACAAAAGTAAGAAAAGAAGTTGTAAAAGCAATGCTTCCTTATTTTTCTGATAAATACGGCAATCCTTCTTCTCCACATGGCCTGGGAGAACAAGCTAAGATAGGCATTGATAGAGCTAGAGAAATTATTGCTAGAGAGATAAATTCTAAGCCTTGGGAGATATTTTTTACCTCTGGAGGAACAGAAGCAAATAATCTAGCCCTGTTTGGACTTGCACATAGTAAATTAGGAAAGAAAAAGAAAAAGATTGTAATTGGGGCGATTGAGCATTCTTCTATTGTTGAACCGTGCGGATACTTAAGTAAAGAAGGATTTGAAATCGTCGAAATTTCAGTTGGACTAGATGGTTTGTTAAATCTTGAACTATTGAAAAATAAGATAGATGAAGAAACCTTACTGGTCTCTATTATTCATGGAAATAATGAGATAGGAGTTGTGCAGGATATCGCACGGATTGGAGACATTTGCAGAGAGAAAAAAGCTATTTTTCATACTGATGCAGTGCAGAGTTTTGGAAAAGAAAATATTGATGTAAAAAAAATGAATATTGGCCTTTTAAGTGCGTCGGCACATAAAATAAATGGACCTAAGGGAACAGGATTTTTATATGTTCGGGAAGGAATTAATTTGGAGCCATTGGTAATTGGAGGGGGCCAGGAAAGAGGATTAAGAGGAGGAACAGAGAATGCTGCTGGAATTTTTGGATTTGCCAAAGCATTAGAACTTATAAAAAAAGTTGATAGAAATAAAGTACAGAAATTAAGAGATTATTTCATGCTTAATTTAGAGAAGAGCGGAGGATACATTCAAGGCTCTAGGAAAAAAAGACTATGGAATAATGTAAATGTCTCATTTTCTGGAGCTGATGCTGAAATGCTGGTTTTGTATTTATCGCAGAAGAATATTATGTGCTCAACCAAAAGCGCCTGTTTAAGCAAACAAAATAAAGAAACAAAAGTCTTATCAGCACTTGGTTTATCAAAACAGGAAATTATAGGAAGTCTAAGATTTGTACTTTCAGATGAAATAAAGAAAAAAGATATTGATAAAACAATTATGATGATCAGGAAGTATCTTTCTCAATCAAAAGCACGATGCTCCACCTAGTCATAAAGCCTCAAGATCCTCTTCATTAAATGGGGCGTAAGCAAAAATCTGCTCGCGCGCATCTAAAATTTCTACGTGATATTGCCCATTTGGAAGAATGATGTTGATACGTCCTTTCATGCCTGCCTTGATTGGAATATCTGGGATATTATCTTCATTTTCATTGTGATATTCTACGTATTCTAGATCTGGAACTATCATAATTTTTACAAGCTGATGCCTTTTAAATTTTGTTTTCATAAAATATCATCTAAAAAATTTAGATATATCTATACTATTAGAAACACTATCTTTAAATTTAGTCAAATATTCGTTGCTTATCTTTTCAAATAATATTTTAGGAGGACTGACTTTATGAATATCTGGAATTTTTATCTCTGATGCAGAATCCCACAATTTTGGCTCATCAACTCTTCCATCAAGATTTAATTGCGCCCATATGCTTTCAGAAGTAGATGGAATAAATGGATAAGACAAGATAGCTAAAGTCCTACAGAGACTTGCACAATTATATAATATATGCTTTGCTCTTTTTCTATCTGACTTTATTACCTCCCATGGCTTTGTCTCTTCAAAATATTTATTTCCATCATTAGAAAGAGAGAGAATTTCTGAGAATGCTTCTTTTAATCTTACAGATTCTAAATATTCAGATACTCTTTTAGTCTTTTTTCTTATTTCTTCATAAAATTTTTTATCTATCTTGGCTATTTCTTTTTCTTTTGGTTTTTCGATTTTTCTATCTAACCTATCATAAATAAAGCTTATTGTTCTATTTACTAAATTTCCAAAGTTTCCAATTATATCAGAATTTATTCTTCTTTGGAATTCGTCCCATTTGAATTCAGAATCATTCGTTTCTGGAATCAAAAATATTAAATAACTTCGCATTATATCCGGGCTTATGCCAGTTTCCAAAAGCTTCTCGCAAAAAACTCCTCTTCTTTTGCTTTTTGAGAATTTTCCGCCTTCATAATTAAGATACTGCAGACCAACAACTTGATATGGAAGGTTAAATTCTCCATTAGCTATTAACATACCGGGCCAAAAAATAGTATGAAAAGGTATATTATCTTTTCCTAAAAAATGATAAACTTTTGCATTCTTTTCTTTCCAGAACCTATCATTTTTTCCTTGTTTTGTCTCTCTGGCAAAAGAGATATACCCTATCGGTGCATCAAACCAAACATAAAATACTTTATCTTCAAAACCCTTGAGAGGTATAGGCACTCCATGTTTTAAATCTCTAGTTATGCACCTTTCCTTCAATCCTTCTTTTATCCATCCTAATGCAATTGATTTGACTTGTTGCCTCCAATTTTTTTGCTTTTTTATCCATTTCTCTAATGGAGAACTTAATTTATCCAATCTTAAGAACAAGTGGTTTGTCTCTTTAAGTTCTAATTTCTCGCCCGATAGTATTGATTTAGGGTTAATTAACTGATACGGATCTAAAACAGAAGTGCACTTCTCGCATTGTTCTCCATTTGCATCTTCATAGCCGCATTTGGGACAGGTTCCTACTATATATCTATCGGGAAGGAATCTATTATCTTTGGGAGAGTAAAAAACTTTCATTT
The DNA here is from genome assembly GCA_964578345.1 of Candidatus Woesearchaeota archaeon. Taxonomy (GTDB): domain Archaea; phylum Nanobdellota; class Nanobdellia; order Pacearchaeales; family GW2011-AR1; genus VGKP01. The sequence continues at coordinate 7,811 of CAZOCP010000015.1, read as the reverse complement.
TTCCCTCTTTTATATATCCGTTTTCATATATTTTCTCAAAAAATTCCTGCGTAATTTCATAATGATTTTTTGAAGGAGTTCTGGAAAAGTTATCATAGGATATATTAAACCAATCATAAATTTTTTTGTGCTCTTGATGCAGTTTTTTACCAAACTCCTCTATGTCTACTCCTATGCTTGAAGCAGCAATCTCTGATGCTGAACCATGCTCATCTGTTCCGCCTATGAAAAGCGTTTCGTAGCCTTTTGCTCTACAGAATCTGGCAAATATATCAGCAGGCAGATGCGAGCCGACAATGTGGCCTAAATGAGGTATATTATTTATATACGGCAAAGCTGCAGTGATTAATCTTATTTCTTTCATTTAATTTTCTCCTAATTTAGATTATAAGAAGAGGATGTTTTTAAAATATACTATACGGCTATATGTCTATTTTATAAAATATATAAACAAAAGCGCTAAAACTATAAGGGATAATCTTTAAATACATCTTTTCGCTAATCAAATAATGGCTGATAAAGATAAAGTGATTAAAGAGAAGGTTGATCATTCAGGTATTTTCGATTTTCCTTCATTATATTCTTATGCCCACGACTGGCTAAATGAAGAAGGGTATGGAGTAGTTGAAGAAAAATACTCTGAGAAAGTCTCCGGAACTGGAAGAGAAATAAATATAGAATGGAAAGCAAGCAAAAAGATAACAGATTATTTTAAAATAGAGATGGATATAGAATTCGAGATAAAAGAAATGACAGACGTTGAGGCAGAAATAGATGGAAAAAAGAAAAAGATGAATAAAGGAAAATTATCTTTAGAGTTGACTGGAAACCTGATTAAAGATCATGAAAGCAAGTGGGAAGGCTCGCCGTTAAACACTTTTCTAAGAGGCATTTATAATAAATATATAATACCATCAAAAGTAAAATCTATAGAAAGTAAGATTGAGAATGATGTGAAAGAGCTTAAAGAACAGATAAAATCCTTCTTATCTCTGACAGCAAAAAGATGAGATAAATCACAGCAATATTTATAAGAGATTTAATTTAAGACATGATATGAAAAGAGTCATGTTTGCAGAGGTGCTCGTGCTTTTAATCTTTATAATAATCTTTCTTACAGTATTTTCTCAAGCATCATTGAATGTAGAGGTAAAAGAGAAAAACAATATAGTCATATCTGATATCAGAAATCCTGCGGTATATGAATTTACAATAACTAATAATGGTCAAACGGCAAATTATGAGATTTACTCACTTGCAGGTGTTTCATTCAGCCAGAGGGGAGCTTTTGAGATAAAAACAGGCTCTAGTACATTGGAAATAAAAGCATTTCCAAAGAAAGATATTTTAAAGCAAACTGGCATTTACAGCTTTCAATATCATCTAAGAGGGCCGGAAGGAGAGATATTTACAGATAATCTGCGTATGAAGATTGTCCCATTAGAGGAAGCTTTTTTTATAAAGACAATAAAGTTTCTCCCTTCTGACAAGGAGACAGTGATAAGCATTAGAAATAGAAATAATGCCCTAATAGAGGATGTTAAAGTCTATTTTGTATCTGCGTTTTTTAATGAGAGAAAGATTTTGATGTTTAATCCGTACGAAGAAATAAATCTATCTGTTCCTCTTGATGCTAATAAACTTAGAAAAGCCAGAGCAGGAAGCTATATTCTAACTTCTAAGATATCTATCGAGGATGCAGCAAAAGAATTGGAAAGTGTTATTTTATATCTTGAGGAAGAAAATGTATCTGTTACAGAAAGCAACACAGGCTCAATTATCAGAAAAACAACTATTACAAAAAGAAATGAGGGGAATGTGCAGGCGACTGTGGATATTGAGATGAATAAAAATATAATTACTAGATTAGTTAGTGTATATACAATTGAACCATTAACTGTCCAAAGAAAAGGATTTTCAGTATTGTACAGCTGGGAAAAAGAAATTGAGCCTGGCGAATCATTTACAGTAAGTTCTGTCACGAATTATACTCTTCCTTTAATTCTTCTTATTTTAGTTGTTATAATTGCTTTTCTGGTCAGGTATTATGCAAAAACTGATCTTATCATACAGAAAAGAGTTTCGTTTGTAAAAACTAGAAACGGATTATTTGCACTTAAAGTACAAATAAGATTAAAGGCTAAAAAAGCAGTTGAGCAAATAAAAGTCGTTGATAGAATACCAATGGCTACACAAATTTATAAAGAGCATATGAGCCGGCCTGATGAAATAGATCATTCTTCCCGCAGAATAGTGTGGAATATAGATAGGCTGGCTGCTGGGGAAGAGAGAATATATTCCTATATTATTTATTCAAAAGTAAAAATAATAGGTAGATTTGAGCTTCCTGCTACGTCGGTGTCATTTAAATATATGGGCGCTTTGAACCATGTCGTATCAAACAAAACCTTTTTTGTGGCAGAAACATCTCAACTAAGTTAAAGAAAACGTTTAAATATCATTTTTCTTTTGCAAATATGCCCCCTCGTAGCTCAACGGTTAGAGCGTCTGGCTGTAGCTATTAAGCTAACGTAGATTTTCCATATAGGAAATAAGATGAAACGTGAGCAGACTGTATTCGCGAGAATACGGCAGAACCCGGAAAACCCCAGTTCGACTCTGGGCGGGGGGATAGAGCAATACTGCTCAAATTTATAAAGGCAGTATTGCTATCATTTTCATGAAGGTAAAGATAAATATTCATGAACCTAACTCTGATGTAGAAGCTAGGCTTGTTTATGCAGATAGATGGAACATTCCAGAGAAAGTAAAAAAAGATTTGAAAATCTTTCTACAAGACTTAGGCAGAGGGAAAGTCAATAAGGGAGTTCAGATTTCTGAAAGAACACAAGTTAAATTATATCTCATTACTCAAAAGTCCACTACTTTATTTCAATAAACTTATTGAAAAGATAACAAAAAAAGACCTTGAAAAATATGACAAAGATTTAAGCACAGATAAATTAATTTCCGAAAAGAAAAAACCTTTCTCCATGAATATGAAGAAAGATGTTAGAATAGCATTAAGAATTAGAATTTTGCTTAAATGGAAAGTTGGAGAAAGTAACAATATTGAAATAACACAAAAGATAGACACATACCCTATAGAAAATATTTCTTTTTATTTTGATGGAATAAAAGAGGCAGTTAAAGAAGATGATAAAATTCTTGCGGGAGGGATTAGGAAATATTACTCAGATAGATTAGGTAATAAATATTATGTTAGCTCTTTAGGAAATATCAATATAGGGGACGATTCAATAGCATATAAGCATACTTCAGAAAAAGAAGGCATCATTAATTATTACATAACTTTTATAAAAGATAAATATAATATTTATTTGGGAAGGATTATGAATTAATGAGAGAATTAGCAAGAAAAATAGAAGCTAAGTTCTAATGTAAAAGTTTTTGTTCTATTACGTTTAGAAAAGAATTATAAAGATTACTTGTGTAGGTTTTTTATGGGTTGCTCAAAGTGTCAAGGCTTTGTTTCTGATAGAGAATATGATTATTCAATTAAGAATTATGGAAAGGTTTTATGCAGAAAATGTCAAGAAGATTATGTTAATTTAAAGAACAAACACGAAAAGAGAAAAGAAAAGTCTACGCCAGAAGCACAAAAGCTCTATGAGATACTTCTTAAAAATGGATTTAATGCCAAATTAGAGTTGTGGGATGGTCATAAGCATATAGATATTGCTATTCCAGATTATAAAGTCAATATTGAAGTGGACGGAAAGCAACATCAAGGTAATAAACAAGCTCTTAAAGACTTGAAAAGGACTTATCATTCGTTTAAGAAGGGTTATGTTACTTTAAGAATACCCAATCAGCTTGTTCAGAAAGATGTCTTTGAAACTGCAAACTATATAATTAGTTTTCTTAGAGAAAGCGAAGCCCAATTGAATGAGGGACTAGAATAGAGAGCAGTATTGATACACACTGGGCGGGGGGATGAATCATTCCACAGTATTGTTTTATTTTAGATTCCTTGCTTTATAGAATGATGTCCATTTATATTTACGTTTATCTCTTTTAAGTTTCAGAGAATTTTTTCTGCATTTGCTGGAGCAAAAATAGTTGATAGTTCCATCGTTATTTATCAAATGAACTCCTTTGAATGGATGCTCTTCTTTACCACAAAAAGTGCACTTGACCATTATTCGCTTGGCCTTCGCTCGTAATTTGAGCCGCGAATCCTCCTGGCCTCTATCTCTGTCTCTCTGAGTGTAAGAAGATCTCCTATTCTTACAGGACCTTTTACATTCCTGCGCATAGATTTTCCCTTATTTCTACCATCTACAATTGTACACATAACTTGAGTAACTTCTCCGCGCGCGCCTGTTCTGCCTATTATTTCATCTACTACTCCATTAACAGGAGCGTCAGAACTTAGTTTCTCTACTTTGATAGTGTTTCCTTCAGATGTTTTGTCTCGAATTCGCTGGTTTGCCATAATATAGACTTATTTTATTTTTATTTCAGATATTTCCTTGCCGGCCTCTCCGGCCTCGATAATAGCAACAGCAGCTGTATTGACGCCAATGCCTACTGAAACTCCCAGCTTTTTCTTTGAGTCTACTTCAACACAAGGCACATTCTTTTCTCTACATAATATGGGCAGGTGAATAGTAATCTCTTTAGGCTCGACATCTTTTGCATATACAACTAATTTTGCGACTCCTCTTTCTATAGCTTTCGTAACTTCATTTACTCCCTTGTCTACTTTTCCTGTTTTCTTTGCTTTTTCAACTATTTGATAGAAGTCCATGTGACCTCCGTTGGATACTTCATTGGTTCTAAAATAATCTGGAAAAGCGGTTTATAAATGTTTTTATCTTTTTACATTGTAAAATTAAAGGGACTTAATTGACTTAAAAAAATTAAATAAAATCTTTTAGAGGATTTAAGTCTGAAGTTGAAGGTTACCAATGTGAAAGATGTCAGCACAAATGGATTCCGAGAGGAAATGAAAAACCCACTTCTTGTCCGAATTGTCATTCCCCATATTGGGACAAGCCACGCAAACGAAAAAAATAATTATCTTCTCAATAAATCCAAACTAGTTTTTTGAAAATCTATTAACATGACATTTGGATGTAACTCATATCTTTGATTAAATTCTCTATCTTTAACTAATATGGCTATTTTCTTATAACTATTCACAAATTGATCAATAGATACAAATAAAGATAAGTCACCCATTTTTAAAACTGGTTTTTCCAAATTAATAAGGGAAAGTATCTTCTCTTTTGTTATTTCTTTCCATTCTTTTATATCTTTTAAAATAGGGAAAATAAGAGAAACTATTTCTTTGTAATCGTTATCTTTATCATAATTAGAGTAAATTTGTCTGCAAGTTTCTGTGAGTATATGTGGAGTGATATAAAATTTATACCATTTATCGTCTAATTTTAGTAAATTTAAGATATTTATTAGTGAAGTATATTCTCCATCTTGTTTTTTTCTAAGGCAAACTTTAATTAATCCATCGAAGTATATTTTTAAGATACTCGTATCTAAAAAAATACCATTAGAAAAAAATGGAAAAACTTCTTTCTCAATATCCTGATGTTCATAATTTATCTTGAGAATAACCATTTTATTCCTCTTCCTTTTTTTCTTCCTTCTTAACAATTTGCCAAGTTTGTTTTTCTTCTTCTTTTGGAGATCCACTGCTATCTATTGAATAAAAACTGACGGTATTATCTATTAAGTTTACATCGACTTTATATCTAATTGGTTGCTGAACTTGTAGATTTTGATAAAAATTAACAATAACTTCCCATTTGTTTGCATCTGGGTTGTTTGGATCTCCATTTACAGGCGTCAATTTTTCAACATTAAATCTCAAAAGAGTAAGATTTCCGTAGATATGCTCAAAGACTTGCTTTACAAGATCCAGTGCCCTTATCTGTTTTGGTTTGTCTGCCATTTTAGAATACCATCCTCCTTTCTATAACAAAGGACTATGTATTTAAAAATATATGCTGATATTGAGCTGTAAAGTAAACGTCACCTATAACTTTAGGGATATATGAAGTTTTCTGAAAATGAAGAAGATTCTGAGATAGACTCTGAAAAATAGTGCTAATTATCTATAGCATCAGAGTACACATAATTTTAAAAAAAATCGTTTTGCAACAAAGGGATGAATGAAAAGAATCCTTCTCCTGCGCTCCCTGAACATATCTCAAGAACAGTAGGAAGAGAAGCTCAAAAAAATAATATTTTAGCTGCTAGAATCATAGCTGATATTGTAAAGACTACTTTAGGCCCTAAGGGAATGGACAAACTTCTTGTAGACAGAGCTGGAAATACTATCGTAACAAATGACGGAGTAACTATCCTAGAAGAGATGGAGATAGATCATCCTGCTGCGAAAATGATGGTTGATATAGCAAAAACGCAGGAAAACGAAGTCGGAGACGGAACAACTACTGTTGCTTTGCTTGCTGGAAAACTGTTAGAGCATGCTGAAAAATTGCTCGATAGAAATATTCACCCGACATTAATTGTAAAAGGCTATAAACTTGCAACTGAGAAGTCTCTAGATATACTAAATAATCTTGCAAATTCTGTAGCTGACAGAAAAATTCTTGAGCAGATTGCCGCGACTGCTATGACTGGAAAAGGAGCTGAAGGACATCGAGAAAAACTTGCTAATCTGATAGTTGATGCAGTAGATAGTGTTGCACAGGGAAAAGAAATATCTCTTAATGATATAAAAATTCAGAAAGTAAAGGGGGGAGGAATTCAAGATAGTGAATTAATTGAAGGAATAACAATTGACAAAGAAAGGGCAAATATCGAGATGCCAGAGAAAATTGAATATGCAAAGATTTTAATTATTGATTTTTCCCTTGAAATTAAAAACCCAGAGTCCGAGGCAAAGATTTCTGTTTCGTCTCCAGATCAACTGCAAAGTTTTCTTGCTGCTGAAGAATCATATCTGAGAGAGCTGTCAGAAAGAATTATCTCTTCTGGGGCTAATGTTGTGATATGCCAGAAAGGCATTGATGATGTTGTTCAATATTATCTGGCTAAAAAAGGCATCCTCGCATTTAGAAGAGTCAGTAAGTCTGATATGGAGAAAATTGCCCGTGCAACTTCCGGAAAGATTATATCCACTATTCAAGACATATATCAAACGCATTTAGGAAAAGCAAGAGTCGTTGAAGAATTGAAAAATAGTGAAGATTCTATTACATATATAAGAGGATGCGAGAATCCAAGGGCAGTTACTCTTGTTATTCATGGAAGCACAGAGCAAGGACTAGATGAGATGGAAAGGGCGATTAAAGACGGTCTTGGAAATGTAATTGCTTCTGTAAAAAGCGGGAAAATTGTTGCGGGAGGCGGAGCAGTCGAAATTGAAGTTGCAAAACAATTAAGGTCTTTTTCTAAAACAGTCGGAGGCAGAGAGCAGCTCGCAATTGATTCCTTTGCGAATTCTCTTGAAGCAATACCTGAAACTTTAGCAGAAAACGCAGGATTAGATCCTATAGAAGTTATTACAGAGCTGAAAAAACAGCATGAAGCTGGCTATAAAAACTATGGATTGAACCTTTTTAATAATAGCATCGAAGATACTTTGTTAGCAGGCATTGTTGAGCCTCTAAAAGTAAAAACCCAGGCGATAATCTCTGCTGCTGAAGTTGCAACAATTATTTTAAGAATTGATGATGTATTAATGAGTAAAGATTCCGTACAAAGAGGGGGAAATAATTCTGCTTATAAAGATTTGGATTAATCCAGTATCTCCGAAACAGCAAATAAAATGAGATAGGTTAACCTATCTCATTGTT
>CAZOCP010000014.1:0-18512 GCA_964578345.1 Candidatus Woesearchaeota archaeon | reverse complement strand
ATAAAAACAATGAGCAACTTAAATAATCGAGTGAAGATTAATAGTGGATATTACACGCGTATTTTTAATCTTATCAATTAATCCCATATTTAATTTAAGGAAAGCAAGGTTTTTAAATTTTGTTGTGGTCAATTTTGCATTTGTCTTATAAACAAAAGCTCAATTATTCATAATATTGTTATTGCTTCTAAAAGAGGTTTTAATCATTCCATTGAAAGATTACACAACTCTATTAGAGAAAGAACAAAAGTTATGCGTGGTTTTCATGGTTGTATAGGATCTGCTTCTACAATTATGAAAGATTATGAGATTTATTATAATTTCATAAGAAGACATCAAGGAATAGGTTGCTGTCCTTATGAATTAGCTATTCCTGATTTGGAATTAGGAAAGAATAGATGGTTGGATTTGATTAAGTTGAGTAAAACATAACGAAAGTAATTTAAGTCAAGATGACCCTTGTAAGAAAATGAGGATCACAATAACTGGCCCTAGATCAATAGGAAAAACGACCGTTTCAAAGATAGTCGCAAGGAAGTTAAATTTAAGATATTATTCTTCAGATGAAATTGGAGAAAAACATCTGAAAAAATATGGTGGTTTGGATAAAGCAATTAAATCAGGAATAATTGGAAAATTCATAAAAGAGAGCTCATATGGGCTAGTAAGGGAAGTTTACAAAAAAGATAATTTTGTTTTTGATTTATCAGGCGGAGCTGTTAGTTCAAAAAAATATGCCAAAGCGAGCCAAAGAGTAAGAAAAATTGCTAAAGACAATTCTATTATCGTAGGATTACTGTTCTCCAAAAACATTAAAGAATCTGTTAAATTTCTTTTTGAAAGGGAAAAAAGAAGGACACATTTTAAAAATACAGACAAAAAAGAATTGTTAGCTAAAACCAAAAAAGATTATAAAAAATTCCCTCTTTTATTTAAGGAATTATGTGATTTTGTTTTTTATACAAAAGGCAAAAATCCTGATGAAATTGCGGAGGAGATTATAAGAAATATAAAAGAAAAACCAATTAAACGAGGAGTAAATCAAAAATTTTTGGAATATTTTCTAAAAGAAGCTAAGAAAAGGAGGTCTACAAGAAATTTAGAGAAACATTGGGATAGGAGAATAATAAAAGACATAATTGAATATGAAGGAAGAAAAGTCGGACTAACGTGGCATGACGAAACAAACTTCGCTAAACTCAAGAATATAACCCAAGCTTATGGAATAATCTTTAACAAAAAAGACCAAATTCTTTTAGTTAGCATAAAAAAGGGAAGATGGGGTCCTCCAGGCGGCGGTCCTGAATCTGAGGATAGATCTTTTGAAGAAACTTTAAAGAGAGAGGTTTTAGAAGAGGCAGATATAGAAATAGAAAAAATAATTCCTTTAGGATATCAAAATGCTGTCTTTCTTGATAAACCGAATTCAGATCATCAACAATTAAGGTATTTTGCAGCTGTTAAAAAAATTCTTCCTCAAACAAAAGATCCTGCTTATGGAATCATACCAAAAAGAAAATTTATTAATCCAAAAGATTTCCTTAAATATTGTCCGTGGGGCAATACTGGGAAAGCTATGATTGAAAAAGCGCTTTTAGTTAAAAGGCAAGTCAAGTAATCTTTCATAGAGTTGTCTGTTTTCATCTGCATAAACAAAACTTCCAACTAAAAATTCCCCAAAACACAATTTTCGATGCTTGAAAGAAAGTATGAACTTCTTCAAGATTTTTTTAATCTCCTTATTCATTTGAATCTCCAAACAAGGCTTTTCTCAGACTGAAGAACCTTCAGCAGTTCCAATATTTATTTTAGAAGGACTTAAAAATTAGTAATTATTTATAATAAAATGCAAAGGAAAATATTAACTTTTATTGTTCATGGAAAAAAGATATTGGCTCTTTATAGCGAGCCACATCCAAAACATTAGGACGGGGATGGTTTGTAGTAACTGGGGTGTTGAGGAAAATGAGGATTATGAAGAAGCTGTTTCAAGAGAGATTAAGGAAGAAACAGGATTTGCAGTAGAGGAAATTTTTCCATTAAATTGGGGCTCTATATATAATTATAGGGATGAAGTTTGTGAAGAATATAATTTTGTCTCTTTTATAAAATTTGATAAGATTACATTAAATGAAGAACATTCAAAATATGAATGGTTAAATATTGATAAATTTATTGAGATAATTAAATGGGATGATGGTAAAGAACTTTTAGTTCTTGGGTGCGCTCAGAAATCTTCGATTCCTGACGTTAAAGCCGCAGTTTATTCTTCTATATAACAAACCAGAAAACTTTCTATATAAATAACAGTTTTTATTTTACCTTTACCATAACTTTGCTTAACGGAGTAAATTCTTTCCAGGCAGCTTCAAACATCTGCTCCATCGTTTGCGCAAAATACTGAGTAGAAAGCCACACAGCAACATCATAATTAGGATGAACAGTCTTATCGTCTAATAGCATAAACATCAATCCTTCAGAATCAATTATTGCAAACCTTCCATTCATTGCAGTACCGCTCAGATCCCTTACTTCTGCAACCTTAGATATATCTCTTGCTATTTTAACATTTTCAGAAGTTATTGGAGCAGCTACTCTAATAGAAACTCCTCTTTTTTTTGCTTTTTCAAGAGCAGGAAGCAGTACTTCCATCTTACGATTCAACCCATCGGAAGTTGTTACTAGAGTAATAGTCTTTTCTGCCGAACGAATCAGCATATCTAAGTGATTATACATATTTTGCCTGCCTCTTAAACTTCCAGATAAATCAGAAGGCTCAACAAACTTTACACCATTCACAAATAAGGAATTTAACTCACTCAGAACCTCATCACCTCTTAATTTTTCTAAACGTTTGCTTTTTTCATGGGCATTAATCATCAAGTTCTTCTTTACTCTCTCGACAACTTCTTCAGGCTTCAACGCAACAAACTTTATCGGCTTTCCTATTTTCATTACAATAAACCCCTTTTTCTCTAAAGATTCTAAAATATCATATGTTCTGCTGCGCGGAACATCAGAAATATTGCTTAATTCACCAGCCGTAGAAACTCCACGCGATAAAAGAGCAGTCCAAACCTTGGCTTCGTACATATTCAAGTCAAAAATCTTTCTTAATCTGCTTAAAAATTCATCCTTTATGATCATTATATATTTAAAACCATCACCTTCTTTTATACATAATATAGAACTAGTATTTAAATCTTTGTAATTTTACTCTTTTACAGTTTTTGAGAAATTTATGAATATTTTTCTATCTTTTATCATAAATATTTTAGGGGAATTAATCTCTTTATCATCGACAAAATAAATATTTTTAGAATTGGTCCTATCCAATAAAAAATTAATATGGGGCGTCAGCATTTTTTTTAATTCGCCATCACATGCTATTTTTAAATAAATAAAATCATTTTTTACTAGACCTGATTTTTTTCTCTCTGCTTGAATATTTCTAGTAAGTTCTCTTGCAAAGCCTTCAGCAAGTAGTTCATATGTCTGCGCTCCATCTATTTCCACTATTAATTTTTCGCCTTTTTTCATCGTAATTTTTTTTATATTTAACTGCCTTTTAATTATTTCTTGTAAATCTCTGGACAAAATATTTTTGCTCAAAACACTAGCCTTTGATAATGGCCATCTCAATCCTATCTTAAGCTTATCTCTTTCAGACAGCCCTAACTCAATTATTTTAAGTGCAAGTTCAAATTCTCTTTCAAGTTTATCATCTATTTTTCTTTCATTTAACGAAGGAAAAACGCTGAGATGAATGGACTCCTCTCGGGCTTTATTTTTTGCACGTATTTCCTGCCACAATCTCTCTGTGAAGAAAGGGGAAATTGGTGCAAGAATCTGTAAAACACCAGTAAACATCTCACTGAGTATTTTTTTCGCTTCATAAGAACGCTCCCTGATTATCTGGATATATGTCTTGCTTAAATCATGAAAAATAAAGTTCTCCAAAATCTGTGTAACCTCTGGAAATCTATAGGAATTATATGCCCTCATGGAATCTCTAATAACAGAATTATATCTGGAAACAATCCATTTGTCTTCTATATTATTTTTATTTTTTTCATTATCAATCTGGTTTATAAAAGAATTAATATTATAAATAATTGTAAAAAACTTGTCAATTTCTAAAAATTCCTTCTCATCCAATAATAGATCTTCTCCTTTAGATAGCTTGGCGCAGTAATATCTAAGTACATCTCTGCCGTATTTTTCAATAATCTCTGCAGGCGTCGTTACATTGCCTGAAGATTTTGACATTTTTTTCTTGCTTATATCAAGAATCATGCCATGCATCATGACATTCTTAAAAGGTTTTTTTCCAAACATAATTTCAGATAATATGAGCTGAGAATTCCACCATCCTCTAATCTGGTCTTTTCCCTCAATATTTAAATCAGCAGGCCAGAATTTCTTAATCTGCTTTTCAGATTCCATTATGGCCCAGCTAGCAACGCCGGCATCAAGCCACACATCTAAAACTTCCAGAACTCTCTTTAGTATTTTTCCAGATTTTCCAATAATCTCAATCTCGTCAATACCTGGTTTATGCATGTTAATTTTATTTTTTCCCGATTTTTTCTTAAGTTCAGCAATGCTCCCCACAACTATTTTCTCCCCAGTTTCTGGATCATACCATATAGGTAAGGGAGTTCCCCAGTATCTCTGGCGGGAGATTGGCCAATCTCCGATTCCTTCTAACCAGCCATTCATTCTAAGCTGGGCCCACTTGGGTATCCAATTCGTTTCTTTATTATCTTTCAAGAGTTTTTTTTGTATTTCTGAGATCTTTAAAAACCACTGAGGTTGAGAAATCATAAGAAGAGGGGATTTGTCTCTCCAGCATAAAGGGTATTCATGCTCATAAGCAAATGAAGTAATAAGAGCTTTCTCTTTTTTAAGGTCTTCAATAATTTCTGCGTCTGCAATTTTCGCTTTCTTTCCAGAATATTTACCTGCTTCACTCGTCATTATGCCATTTGTTAAAACAGGAGAAGGATTGTCAAGTCCATATTCTCTTCCAACTTCATAGTCTTCTTTTCCATGCCCCGGCGCACAGTGCACTAAACCAGTGCCTTCATGAGTATTGACGTATCTTGCAGACAAAACAACAATATATCCTTTTTTAATATTCATATTAAGATTTTCTTTTAAGGGATTTAAGTATTTCCATCCCTCCATATATTTTCCTAAAAATTCATCTTTGATGCTGAATCCAAGTTCAAGTTTTGACATCAATTCAATTACCCTATCTTTAGCTAAAATCCATTTCTCTCCATTGCTGAGCTCAATTTTTTGATAAATCTCAGCAGGATTCGCCATTACTCCAGTATTTGCAGGCAGAGTCCATGGAGTAGTAGTCCATATTAGCAGGAAAGTATTCTTTTCTCCTTCCAAAGGAAATTTAACAATAATTGAAGTATCTTTTTGTTTTCCATATTCTATCTCATTATAAGACACTACCGTTTCACATCTCGGGCAGACATGCACAGGATATTTGCCTAAATATATCAAGTTTTTTTTATCTGCTTCTTTCAAAACACCCCAGACTTTCTCCATATATTTATCAGACAAAGTTAAATAGGGATTATCCCAGTCCATCCAAACCCCTAAATTTTTAAATTCATCATTCATAATTCTAACAAACTTCGTCGCAAAATCTCTGCATTTTTCTGTAAAGTTGTCTATTCCATATTTTTCTATATCTTTCTTAGAAGTTAATCCTATCTCTTTTTCAATTTGAAGTTCTATAGGTATACCATGTGTATCATATCCTGGTCTGTCTAAAACATTAAATCTCTGCATGCGCCGCGATCGCATCGCAATATCTTTTAATGTTTTATTTAACGCAGTTCCTAAATGGATATATCCTGTTGCGTAAGGTGGGCCATCAACCATATAAAACTTTCTGCCCCTTGAATTATTTTTTCTGGACTTCTCATAAATCTTTTTTTCTTTCCAAAAATTGAGAATTTCTTGTTCTTCCAAATTTCGTTTGTCCATACAACATTGTCTAATTATATCCTTTTATACATTTCTAATAGAAGTTCTTTTAACGTTACAAAACCGGAAAAAGCAAAGTTTAAATAGCATAATGCTATGAAAGTATATCGGAGGTGTATATGAAAAATACTATCTGGGTGTATATTGGTGTTATTGTTGTACTTCTTCTTTTGGTTTATTTTGGAGTAACATTTTCTGGGACAGGAAGTGCTGTGAGTTCTGGCCAATGTAAGAAAAATCCTGAAGTTTGTGATGGCAAGGATAATAATTGTAACAAACTTGTAGATGAGAATCTGCCTGTTGCTTGCAGTTCAGCATCGCAATGTGGAACATCAGGATGGAGCGGAAATCCTTATTGTGGAACAGATGGAAAGGTACATAAAACTTGGACAAATTATGCATGCCAGTTTCCTGGAACCTGTAGTGCAGTTTGTGTGAGTTCTAATGAAGATAGAATTTATGCTTCTTGTACGAATGGCTGTTCAAACGGACAGTGTATAGCAACTAATTCCAGTAATTCTACAGGATAACTAGAGATTTAATTTCTTTTTTACTTTTTTTATGTCAAGAAGTTTGACAGAAAACCGCGCCCCTCAAGGATTGAGTATCCTTGATGGCCATCAAGAACCGTAGTTCTTGAGGCTTTAGGGCGTCGGTTCGCTCCCCCGACATAACAAAAGGACTTTATAATGTCAGAAATGCGGTTCAAACCGCTCCCCTCAAGGATTAAGTATCCTTGACGGCCATCAAGAACCGTAGTTCTTGAGGCTTTAGGGCGCTGCATTTCTGAGCATCCAAAAATCCTAAACAAACCTCGTCTCATCAAGAATTGGAAATTCTTGACTGCCATCGAGGACAAGAGTCCTCGAGGTTTAAGCCGAGGTATACGCCAGGATTTTTTGATTTCAAGTCCTTCTTTTAATCCATTTCTTATCAAAGCTTTTTTTATATGAAATAAAAGAAACAATCACAATAAAAAAAGATAAAATATAAGATATTTTATAATTTTTTACAGCAAAAAACAGTCCTAATACTAGTCCAATTATTATTAGAGTTTTAAACCATTTTCTTCCTGCAATAAGCTCATCTCTCGCCATCCATGCAACTAAATAACCTGCAGGGAATGCAAGAACAAGGATAATAATTTCTAATATCATTTATTAAAAAAAGAAGTCGCTATCAAGTTCATCAACATGCGCCGCTATATCAGTCAAAGAAATAATTCCTATAATCTTTCCTTCTTTTATAACTGGCAGCCTTTTAATTTGGTTATCTTTCATTACAGTCAACGCATCGTTAACATCTGCTTTAGGATCTATAGTAATTATATTAGGAGACATAACACTTGATATATTTTTATATTTACCAAAATTCTTTAATATATCTCTTTCAGTAACTATCCCTCTAATCTTATCTTTACTTATAAAAAGCAGACTGCCGGTCTTTTTTTCGCACATAATTTTAGCTGCTTCTGCAAGGCTGATATCTTTCTCTATCTTTACAGGTTCATTCATCAAATCTTTTACTTTCATACAAATTTTAGTATATATGGATATTTAAATTATCCTCAATTCATCAAATCAACCTCTTCAGCAACAGCAAAATCTTTTTCAGTTAATTCATTTCTTTCATAGGTTGTAAGCTGAAGGCGTACACGATTATAATCAATTATTACTAGAGGATGATGATTATGCTTCTCTGATATTTCAGCGGTTTTATTTACAAAATCCATAGCCTCTTTGAAATTCGCAAACATAAAATCTTTTACTATAGAATTTCCTTCCAGTGCCCAATCTTTCAGCTCAGCCATCTTCTCTTTTATATATTCTAAGTTCACCATATTAATATTAGATGCAAGTATTTATATAATCTTTTCTACTTCTTTTTAAATGGAGAAAAAAACATCTAAAGATGAGATTATCGGTTTTCATAAAGGCTCGATAAATACCCTTGTTGCAGAGCGCAATGAGTTAATGCGTATTATTCAAATTACAGAGAATTTAATTCAGGCGCATGCTAAAGAGATGGAATCTTTAGGAGTTAAATTATCTGCTTCAGATACTGAAAAGAAAAATTAGCCGCCCTAATTTACTTTATGAAAATTAAAATTTTTTATCTTAATCGATCGTTACCATTAGAAGTCAATCCTTTATCCTCTGCTGGAAAATATATTGGCCTGATGTTTCGCTCATCAAAAACAAAAAATTTATTATTTAATTTTAAAAGAAACAGAAGGCACGCCATTCATTCACTTTTTGTTTTCTGTCCATTTTTAGCTCTCTGGCTTGACAATAAAAATATAGTCCAAGAATATAAAATAATACCTCCATTTAGTTCATGTATAATTCCTAAAAAGCCATTTCAGAGATTGGTTGAAATTCCTATAAGTGAAGAGAATAATTATATAATCAATTTTTTTCGTCGGTAAGAGAAAGATTTATATATGCCTTTGGTTATATAAAATAGAATTTATTAAAAGGAGGTGCGAAATGGGTACGGTTATTGCACGCAATATAGTCAAAAGAAAACCAGGATATCTATACTACATCGACGGTAAAGGAAATGTCTGTGAGGCTAAGATGGCTCGTGGCGGCAGAAGGAAAAAGAGATAATAGTTAATTATTTTCATCTTCACGACGGCCGCATCATTTTTTCTTTTTTATATTTTTTCATCACATTTTTAAATTTACTTTTTTATAATTCATTATGATATTAGGCATAGAATGCACAGCGCATACGTTCGGTATAGGGATATCTCATAAAAAAAATATTATCGCCAATGTCAAAGATATGTATACTACGGAGAGCGGAGGCATAATTCCTGTAGAAAGCGCAAAGCATCATCACTTTATTGCAGACAGCATTTACAATAAAGCGCTTGCACTGGCAAAAGTATCAGAAAATCAGATTGAAGCCATAGCTCTGTCTACGGCCCCAGGTTTGGCGCCATGTTTATTAGAAGGCTTGCGTTTTGCAAAAAACAAATCTAATATATTAAATATTCCTTTAATTCCGGTTCATCATTGCATAGCTCATCTTGAAATCGGCCAGAGAATGGGGGCTTCAGAACCAGTTCTGCTTTATGTTTCAGGGGCCAATACACAGATTATTGCTTTTTCAGGGGGAAAATATCGCGTCTTTGGAGAGACTTTAGATTTAGGCGTGGGAAATTTTATAGATAAAGTTGCGAGGTACATGGGATTAGGATTTCCAGGAGGGCCCAAGATAGAGAAGTTGGCAATTGATTCAATTAAAATGAACAAACCATATATCGAATTGCCATATTCAATAAAAGGAATGGATGTTTCATTTTCAGGAATGCAGACGAAAATTCAACAGCTTTTTGACAAAGGTTTTGGTGCAGAAGAGCTTTCTTTTTCTTTGCAGGAGACAGCATTTGCCATGCTTGTAGAATCAACAGAGCGCGCGATGGCTCACATAGGAAAAAAAGAGCTGGTTTTAGGAGGAGGAGTCGCTTGTAATCAAAGACTTCAGGAGATGTGCGAGATTATGTGCAGAGAAAGAAAAGCAAAATTCTTCTGCCCGCCAAGAGAATTTTTATTAGACAATGGGGCAATGATTGCATATACTGGAGAGCTTATGTTCAATGCAGGAATTTACAAAAAGCCCGCAGATGTCGATATCTTTCCTCGTCAAAGAACAGATCAAGTTACAGTAACATGGCGGTATGGATAACTGCATTGATTGCGTTACAACGACGGGCCGCTCTCCATAACTCTTCTCTATAACTCATACAGATACTAGACTCGAAGAAATAACTATGATGCAGATTGATTTATCATTCAGACGTGCAGACCACTATACATCAGTCTATTCGAGAACTCAAGCCCTATTTGAATCATTCATTCATAGCATAGGTAAAATACTTCACAAAGTAAATAATTATTAGACGCGCCCGCAAAGAGCTAAATTTATAAAGATGCTGATATTATTATTAAATATGGAGATAGATTTTAATTTTTTAAGTAAGGAATTAAGGAAAGCATTAACCGATTTATTTTCTACAGACCTTTCTTTTAATCATTTTAATTTTCCCAAATATTCCTTTATTCTTTCAATTGTTTGAGGTATTAAAAACTTCTCAATTTTTGCTTCAAACAGCTCATATAATGGTGCAAATTCAGACATCCTATATTTATTTTCCTGTTTATCAACAAGCATAATATCTCTAAGACGTTTCAACTGCCTGCGAATATTGCTTTCGGCAAGACCTCTGCCTTCAAGAGAGTTCTCTGCTCTTACCTTCTCAACCTTATCTCTCACTTCAAAAGAAGAAAGCCATCCTTTTGTTTGTCGAGATTCTTCTAAAATAAGCAGAATATCAACCATAACATCTCTAGAATCTCCAGGCTGCAAAAGCCCCAAGCTCAGGCACACTTTCTTTACCAGCTCTCTTTTAGAGGATTCATAAGGTTTTTCATATCTTCTTAATGTAATTTCTCCTAAAGGAATGTCTCTAGCCATCTCTAGGCGAATACAATAATGATTATAAATCTAATGTTTAATCTATTGGCATGGAATTAGTCGCTTTCATCGGTTCTGATACAGAAAATTGGGGCCAGATAACTGCCTTGCTTAAACATATGTCTTGGGATTCTGCAATTCTGGTAAAAGGCAAGAATACTCACAATTTTCCAAAAACAGACAATGCCGCAATATTAGAAATTGATACATCAAAACCCCTTGCCGAAATCACTTCTATATTAAAAGAAAAACTAAAAAGCAGATTATCTGGAGAATTCGAAGTAGCTTTATCGCTTGCTTCAGGCTCTGGAAAAGAGCATATGGCTTTAATTTCCGCACTTCTCAATGTTCCAGTCGGAATAAAATTAGCAGTTTTTACTAAAAAAGGAATAGAGTTTATTACTTAAAATACGCAATTAAAGTATAAATGCAAATATCCATCTAAAAGTAAGGGCAGCAAGTAATGCAAGAAAAATCAAGGTTGACATCTTTAAAGCATACTCGCCCAATTTATTTCTTTTTGTTATCGCCCAGATAGTTATTGCAAAAAAACGACCGCCGTCTAAAATACTGACAGGCAACATATTAAAAAACGCAACTCCAAGACTAATAAAAAGTATCCACCATAAAATATAATAAATAAACATTCCTAAATCTCCTAATTTCGATTCATAATAAACAAATGGATTTTTTATCTTTGCAACAGTCGAATAATAAATTCTAAAAATACCAGAAGGTTTTCTAAAATTAGTTCCTATGCCTAAAAATGCTTTTCCCTCATTATCTGCAAGAGTAATAATCTGTTCTTTTCTGGTTTTATTCTTTTCATTAAGAGTGATTATATTTATATTATCCCCAGGTTCATGATTTTGAATAATTGTTCTAAGTATTTCATACGATGTTATTTTCTGTCCATCAATGTAAGTTATTGGGCCTGAGAGTTTAGCTTCAAACGCCGGCGAGTTTTCATATACAACAAAATATTCAATATTCGTGCCGTTCGTAATACCTCTTTGTACTGTAAGATTTTCTTTTTCAGATTGGATATACTTTAAAGGCAGTTTTTCTAAATTGTTTTCTATTTTTACTTCATTAATAGGAACACCATCAATAGAAATAACATTATCTATAGGAATTATCTTTGTAGAATAAGTATTAAAATAAACACCTGCGGGGGTTAAAAATAGATAGATAAACAACACAAATATTAGACCAAACAGTATAGTTGTTATGAGATTTGCAAATGTCCCAGCAGCAAGTACTGATAATTGTTCTTTCTTAGCGCGCTTCGCCATTTGTTTTTCATCCGGTTCAACAAAGGCGCCGATAAAGGGAAGAGGAATCTTAAATAAACGCAAAAATCCAAATCCAGTAGAATGCACTCTGATATTGTAAAATCTGGCAAAAATGCCATGAGCAAATTCATGAGGTATCGCTATAAGTATAAGAACAATAATAAATGTTACGAATGGAAAAGATGGCAGATAATCTATCTTGAAAATATCAGTAAAATAAGGAATAAGCGGGAATATTACCGGCACTTTTATCGCCTCTACTAAAAAGGTATTAGTTAAATAAATATAAGAGAACTTAATAAAATACCATGTACCTATAATCATTAATAAATATCCTGAAACAATAACAAAATATTGAATAACATTAAGCAGTTTTGCATAACGTTTGCTCGCGCGGTCAATAATCTTTAAACCAAAATTAGTCCGATAAAGATACATTGGCCCCTCAATAGAGAAGTTTTTTCTCTTTCGATAGAAAAACACGCCAATAGCTATTAGCGCAATCACAAAGAACACAATATCATATAGTATATATCCCATAATTGCTTATTTTTTCCTCTTTGGACGGAATGATTTGCCAGAGCATTTTTGGCATCGAATTTTGCCAGATAAAATTCTTACGGCCTGTGTTCTGATTTTCTTATTGCAATTTCGGCATATAAATACATTTTGGAATAATCTAGAATATGCAATAGGTAATTTAGCAGCCATTTACAGCACCCTCATTATTGATTTTTTTCCTTCGATATTCCAATATTCAACTTGTTTTTCAGGCGCAATTTTGTCTTTAACACTTTCTGAAAAAGGAACATCAATAGTTTCATAATTTTCTAAGTCCATTACAGAGGCATTATTTTCTCCAACACTTAGAACTTGCGCTTTTCTCTTTTCAACCATCGGAACCTCAAATCTTTCATGCCCAGGAACCGCAATTACTTTTTTCTTTTCAGAAAAAATCTCAATTGCCTCAATTCGACATTTACTAGCTCCATGTTTACCTGTTTTTGAAATATCATTTGACCTGACAGTACATGCGGAACCCTCAATAATTATTGTTGTTCCAGATTTAGCCTCTGTAGCATTAATTAAGCGTAGCATATCTTAGTTTAGAAAAAATTGTTTATAAATCTTGCGGGAATAATGCATTGTTAAGTTAGCGGGACTTATTTGGCTCAAAAAAATTAATGTTTCTTTATTTTTCGTTTTCTAGGTTTATTCCAATATGGGCTTTTACATTTTGGACAAACAGATGGCTCTTCGTCATTTCCACGAGGAACCCATTTATGTCCACACCTTTCACATTGGTATCCTTCAACTTCTATTTTCACCCTTGCCATTAATAAATATATGAATAACTAGTATATAAATATTTAGTATATTCTCTAGTATAGAAAGTGCTTATGCTATCATGAAAGGTTTAGAGATTAACTATAATTTCAATAGAAAGCACATGGCTTTAGGTAAAAAGACACCTACGGAAGTCGCTATACCTCAATTAGAATTAGGAGTTAATAAATGGTTAGATTTGATAAATTTAAGCAAGATATAATTTCTATTTTTTATTTTGTAATTTATAAAGATTAAAAAATGTTCCTCTTTTTCTTACCAATTCGTTAAACTTTCCTTCCTCAACAATTTTGCCTTCTTCCATCACAATTATCCTATCAACATCCTTTAATGTTGAAAGCCTGTGAGCGATAATAATTAATGTTCTATCCTTTAATTCGCTTCCCATATGTTCTTGGATATATTGTTCAGTTTTACTATCTAAATGAGAAGTTGCTTCATCCAAAATTAAAACTGGAGAGTTTTTATAAATTGCTCTTGCTATTCCAATTCTTTGCCTCTCTCCACCACTTACTCTATAACCTTTTTCACCCAATAATGTCATTAATCCTTTGGGCAGTTTACTTATTAAATCATTTAGAGCAGATATTTTAATTGCCTTATCAAATAAACCGTTGATTCTCTTTAATGTAGAAATTGAAATGTTCTCTGCTAAAGTCATATTGAACATTTCTGAATCTTGAAGCACGGCAGTTATTGTATTTGTAACTGAGCTATGTTTGAATTTATCTATATTCACTCCATCAATATAGATTCCACCTTCTTCTATTTTATATAATCCTAAAAGCAGTTTGGTCAATGTTGATTTTCCACATCCTGACCTTCCAACAATACCAATCTTTTCTCCTCTGTTTATTATTAAGTTAAAGTTTTTAAGAACCTTCTTATCTTTATATTTGAAAGAAACATTCTTGAAATGTATTTTTTTCCAATCTTTCGGTACATCTAACAAATCGCTTGATTCTCTATCGAACACCTCTGTTCCTAAAATAGTCATTAATCTTCCTGTTCCAGATTTAATCTGTATAAAAGTATCAATGGTTTCGCTTACATTATCTAAAGATGACCTTAATCTATCGAAGTAGGCTGCAAAAACTAAAATTGACCCTAATGTAATTGCTTGTGAAACAAAGTCATGCCCCACAATCAATAAAAATAAAGCATAACCTATTGCTGCAAAGGACTTGGTAACTTTCATTTTGGTTTGACCTGTTTCTTTTGTTTTAAGCCATATTTTGTAATATTCTTCCTCGTATTTTTTAGTAGACTTCACGAAGACATCTCTTAATCCTAAAGATTTAACAGAAAGTACATTTGATGTAGATTCATGAATCTTACCGCTAACCTTTTCCGTAATTTTATTCATCTCATCAGTCCAATTACTTAATTTTCTGCTGTAGTATCTTTCTACTGTTAAAAAGATTACAACATATATTAAACTAAACAAAGCATACTGCCAACCTAACACAAAGAAAATAGCTAAACTTCCGAATATACCTACTACTACCGATATTGAACGATTGTTTGTAAAATCGCTGAAAAACTTATAAATAAAATTGCTTCCCTCATTTACTTTTTGTATTTTAGAACCCGCTCCTTCTTTTTCATGCCACCGCAATTCCAAGTCCATTAAACGAGACATTGATTTTTCTCTTACTCTCTGCCTTGTCTTTGCACCTATAATGCTGCAATTCATCTTAGCCCACATTCTAGTAAGAACTTGTAAAACTCCTGCAACGCCAATAAAACCAACTAACATGTAAAATTTGTTTAGGCTTTGGCCTGATTGATATGTTGTGAAAAAGTCAACAATCATTCCTAATAAATATGCGATGACGAAAGGGGTAATTTCTGACAAAGCTCGGAGACCAACAAAGAACCCGTATCTAATTTTATCTCCTTCCAGAAATTTCCAAATATCTCTGAAAAAATCACCTACTGTATAGTTCCTCTTTGTGTTTTTTGCCACCATTCACCTTATTTTTCTTAAGACATGAGAGTATATAAATGTTACTCTAGGATGATAACAACCAACACAATATATTTAAATACCCTTTGCCTTAATATTCTATAAATTTGGTTCTGTACTTTTATATAGTTGTTCCGTCTTAAGTTCTTATGATACTTAATGGTTCCAATAATAAGAAAGAAGATGAAGAAATTGAATCAAAAGATGAAGAGACTATTGACATCCTAGAAGATATTGATGAATTTCTAAGTTAAAAAGATTAAACTAATCGTGAGTTTATGTAATTTGACAACTCCCTTTAACTTAACAATGCACTGGAATAAGAAGGTTATAAAATTATATAATTTCTACTCTGTTTTTTAACAAAACTGCAGACTGACAATATCATTTTCACATTCTAATTTTCCTTTGCTACCAATAGGAATTATAATGTTTTCAACACAATGCCCTATCTCCTGTATTCTTGCAATAGGGATGTTCTTGTCGCGGAACACCTCTTTCGCTATTTCCTCTATCGGTAAATCATTCTCCTTTGGTTTTTGTTCGCAAAAATAGAAACTCCCAAAGACCACGCCCCGGCACAAACTAAACTTTTCGTGCTGTTTTAGCTGAGTTAACATCGAATTAATTTCTGATTTACTCTGACCAATGTCTTCCAGTATTAAAATAAAAGGAGAGTTCAGCATCTCAATCGGGTCAAACCTCGTTCCTATCAGAAGACAAAAGGAGGGCAAACATCCTCCTAGAAAAATTCCTTCTCCTTTACCTTCTTTTATTATTTCCCATTTGGGAACGTTTGGATTCTTTACTATCTCAAGTTTCCCTTCTCCTAAAAGACCATTTAATAATTTGTCCGTATATTCTGTGGCATTTTTTCCCAGACCCCATAGAAAGTCAATTCCATGATATGTGGTTATCTTGCTCTTTACGGCAATTACATTTAGTAGAACTGTAACATCACTTAAACCAAAAAAAGGTTTTGCACACTTTGATATTTTATTATAATCCAGAAGTTCTAGTAAGTCATTTGAATTGTCGCCCCCCTGTGATGAGATTATTGCATCTATATCTTTGTCCAAAAATCCACTCATTATATCTTGTGATTTTCTCTTTGGAGTACCTGACGTATATCTATTTTTTTTATCGTATCCCTGCGAATAGGTTACCACATAATTATTTATCTTAAGAAAATTCTCAGCTTTCTTCATTAAAACTGATCCTTCATCATCAATGATATTCGCTGATGGAGATACAACAAGAATTTTATTTCTATTTTCCACTTAGAGCTCTCTCCTCCAAAGCATTATTTACATATGCTTGCGCTTTTTCCGAAATCTGGATGTCTTTGCCTTTATCTAGTGCCTTCCTTGAATATTTGATGCAATCAATTGCATCCCTTGGGCTGTTTATTATGTCAAGATTCTTGACGAAAACCTTGGCTTTTAAGCCAAGGTTGAATCTTGAGCATCCAAAACACGAGCGCCTGTCACAAACCTCGCCTCATCAAGAATTTCCAATTCTTGACTGCCATCGAGGACAAAAGTCCTCGAGGTTTAAGCCGAGGTGGCGCATCGTGTTTTTGATATGCATGTTTACCGGATGAATTATTTTCATATTTATACTAATACTCCTAAATTTCTTATATCTGACACACTATAACCAGTTAAATAGTTTATCCATCTTTCTATACCAAAAGCTATCCCTATTCCAGGAATTAAACCATAATTTACAAATTCCAAGAAATCCGTTAGCTTTAGCTAACAGATGAATCACATTGAATATTTATTACTTCTTTGGACAAATTTTTTTACTATAACTTTATAAGCATGTTATTTATTGTTTAATAAAATGGAAGAGTATAAATCAAAATTTATTGATTTTTTGTTGGAGACGGGTGCATTAAGAGTTGGTGGAGACTTCACTCTAAAAAGTAAAAGAATGTCTCCTTGGTTTGTGAATGTTGGTGATTTTAATGACGGAGAATCAACAGCAGCTCTTGGGCAATTTTACGCTGATTCAATTTTGAGTTCTAGAAAAAAATTTGATTTATTATATGGAATTCCTGAAAAAGGTAATGCCATTGCTGTTACAACAGCAATAGGGTTAGCACAAAGGGGAAAAAATGTTCCTTGGTTTTTTACAAGAAAAGTAGCGAAAGAGTACGGAGAGGCAACAAATCTTTCGCAATCTGAAAGAATTAAAGCGCTTGTTGTTGGACGAGTACCTAAAAATGGACAATCCATAGTTCAATTAGATGATGTTTTCACTGCCGGCGATACAAAATATCAGGCAAGAGAAGTTTTACAAAGCTTAGGTGATTTTGAACTTCCATTACTTGCTATTGCAGTTGATAGGCAAGAAGTGGGGATTGATGGAAGAAGTGCAATAGAAGAATACGAGCAGAAAACAGGAACTAGAGTTTCTTCTGTTGTAAATGCTTTAGATGTTTATAATTTTTTAAGAGAAAACGCTCCAGTTAAAACTGCGACTGGGGAGATAAGAAAAGAAGATGTTGAAAGAATGGCGAATTATCTTAGAGTTTATGGAACTACAAATGCAAGAAAAACAGTTGGTTCTTTAGAGCAAAGAATTATAGGACGAGATAAAAGTGTTATTCCTGCTTGTGACGTTTCTACTTTAGAAGATTTTGAAGACCTAGTAAAAGGAACTGCTGATATAGAAGGTATTGGCGGTTATAAAGTAGGATTTGAATTAGGGTTAGGTTATGGTTTAGGAAGAGTTGTAGAAGTTGTAAGAAAGCATACGAATAAACCAGTTATATACGACCATCAAAAAGCTGGGACAGATATTCCAGATACCGGGAAGAATTTTGCGGAAGTTTGTAAAAAAGCCGGAGTTGATGCAGTCATATTTTTTCCCCAAGCCGGGCCAGAAACAGAAAGGGCTTGGATTTATCATGCTTTGGACAAGGGATTAAATGTTATTGTCGGCGGAAGAATGACTCATCCTGCTTATACAGTAAGCGAAGGCGGGTTTATAACTGATGAGGGTGCTTTAGATATGTATAGAATAGCGGCAAGGGCAGGGATAAATAATTTTGTTGTTCCGGGAAATAAACTAGATGTAATAAAACAGATTAGAGATGTTGTAGAAGCTGAAGGAGTTAAGCCCGTGTTCTATGCTCCGGGATTTATTACTCAGGGCGGAAGCATTTCTGATGCAGCAAAAGTAGCGGGCGATAGATTTCACGGAATTGTAGGAAGAGGAATTTATCAAGCTCAAGATAAGAGAGCTGCTGCAATCGAACATACTTCTCAGTTAAATTAAAATAAAAAATTACTGCCCCCTCAAAACTTTTCTTTTTAGAAACCTCAAAAATTTTCTTGCCGACCCAAATTTTTTACGATAGTGCCGGCAACTTTGAGTTTTCCTTTCAGGACTTT